>NZ_JBFAKW010000004.1:0-162750 GCF_040655955.1 Streptomyces sp. NPDC050263
ATTTTTGGCACGCTGTTGAGTTCTCAAGGAACGGACGCTTCCTTTGTACTCACCCGAGACACTCTCAGGCTTTCCTCCGGGCAGTTTCCCTTCGGTCTTGCGTTTCCGACTCTATCAGATCCTTTTCCGATCCGATTTCCTCGGCGCTTTCCAGGTTCCCGCTTTTGTTTCGCGGTTTCCCTTTCCGGCAGTTCCGACTTTATCAGAAGTTCTGAGTCGGTTTTCCCGGCCCCTCCAGGGACTGGTTCCGGCGCGCGAGGCGACCGGGTTCCCGTTCAGGCGGAGCCGTAAACGTACTGGAGCGGGGCTCCTCGATGCAAATCGAGGAGCCCCGCTCCAGGTTCACGCGTACGGCGGGTCGTCCGTCGGTCAGACCTCCACCACGACCGGGAGGATCATCGGCCTGCGGCGATACGTGTCGGAGACCCACTTGCCCAGGGTGCGGCGGATGAGCTGCTGGAGCTGGTGGGGTTCGACCACGCCGTCCTGGGCCGAGCGTTCCAGGACCTCGGCGATCTTCGGTACGACCTCGGAGAAGACCGAGTCGTCGATGCCCGAGCCGCGGGCCTGGATGTGCGGGCCGCCGGTGATCTTGCCCGTGGACGAGTCCACGACGACGAACACCGAGATGATGCCCTCGTCGCCCAGGATCTTCCTGTCCTTCAGGGCCGGCTCGCCGACGTCGCCCACCGAGAGGCCGTCGACGTAGACGTAACCCGCCTGGACCTTGCCGGAGATCTTCGCCTTGCCCTCGACGAGGTCGACGACCACGCCGTCCTCGGCGATGACGATGCGGTCGTGCGGGACGCCGGTCATGGCGCCCAGTTCGGCGTTGGCGCGCAGGTGGCGCCATTCGCCGTGCACCGGCATCAGGTTCTTCGGACGGCAGATGTTGTAGAAGTACAGGAGCTCGCCGGCCGAGGCGTGGCCTGAGACGTGGACCTTCGCGTTGCCCTTGTGGACAACGTGCGCGCCCCAGCGGGTCAGGCCGTTGATCACGCGGTAGACCGCGTTCTCGTTGCCCGGGATGAGCGAGGACGCCAGGATCACCGTGTCGCCGGGGACGATGCGGATCTGGTGGTCGCGGTTGGCCATGCGGGACAGGGCCGCCATCGGCTCGCCCTGGGAGCCCGTGCAGACCAGGACCACCTCGTGGTCCGGGAGGTCGTCGAGCGTCTTGACGTCCACGACCAGGCCCGGCGGGACCTTGAGGTAGCCCAGGTCGCGGGCGATGCCCATGTTGCGGACCATCGAGCGGCCCACGAAGGCGACCCGGCGGCCGTACTCGTGCGCCGTGTCCAGGATCTGCTGGATGCGGTGGATGTGGCTGGCGAAGCTGGCCACGATGATCCGCTTGCGGGCGTTCCCGAAGACCGTGCGCAGGACGTTGGAGATGTCCCGCTCGGGTGCCACGAAACCGGGGACCTCGGCGTTCGTGGAGTCCGAGAGGAGAAGGTCGATGCCTTCCTCGCTCAGCCGTGCGAACGCGTGTAGATCTGTGAGACGGCCGTCCAGCGGGAGCTGGTCCATCTTGAAGTCGCCCGTGTGGACGACCATGCCGGCGGGGGTGCGGATGGCGACCGCGAGCGCGTCCGGGATCGAGTGGTTGACGGCGATGAACTCGCAGTCGAACGGGCCGATGCGCTCACGGTGTCCCTCCGCCACCTCGAGGGTGTACGGGCGGATCCGGTGCTCCTGGAGCTTGGCCTCGATGAAAGCGAGGGTCAGCTTGGAGCCGATCAGCGGGATGTCCGGCTTCTCCCGGAGGAGGTAGGGGACGGCGCCGATGTGATCCTCGTGGCCATGGGTCAGGACGATGCCCTCGATGTCGTCGAGGCGGTCCCTGATGGACGTGAAGTCCGGCAGGATCAGGTCGATTCCGGGCTGCTCCTCCTCGGGGAAGAGCACTCCGCAGTCGACGATCAGGAGGCGGCCGTCGTACTCGAAGACCGTCATGTTGCGGCCGATTTCGCCGAGGCCGCCCAGCGGGGTGACCCGGAGGCCTCCCGCGGGGAGCGGCGGAGGCGGGGCGAGTTCGGGATGCGGATGACTCAAAAGACTCTCCTCAAACACGCACGCCACGTACCGGTGGGCACGTGGCGCGCGTGACGTTCGTGCGAAAGCAGTTGTCGTTGTGGATTGCAGGCACCGGTGGCCTGCCTATTCAGTTGTGAAGTCTGTTGTCAGAGCTGTACCCCGCCCGCGGCAAGATCGATCTTGAGCTGTTCGATCTCTTCGGGTGAGCACTCGACCATGGGCGAGCGCAGCGGGCCGGCGGGCAGGCCCTGGAGGGCGAGCGCCGCCTTGGTGGTCATGACGCCCTGGGTGCGGAACATGCCCGTGTAGACCGGGAGCAGCTTCTGGTGGATCTCCGTGGCCTTCTGGACGTCGCCCGCGGTGAACGCCTCGACGAGGGCTCGCAGGTCGGGCGTGACCAGGTGGCCGACGACCGAGACGAAGCCGACCGCGCCCACGGAGAGCAGCGGCAGGTTCAGCATGTCGTCGCCGGAGTACCAGGCGAGACCGGAGCGCGCGATGGCCCAGCTCGCGCGGCCCAGGTCGCCCTTGGCGTCCTTGTTGGCGACGATCCGGGGGTGCTCGGCGAGGCGGACCAGCGTCTCGGTGCTGATCGGGACGCCGCTGCGGCCGGGGATGTCGTAGAGCATGACCGGCAGCTCGGCGGCGTCGGCGACGGCCGTGAAGTGGCGGTACAGGCCCTCCTGCGGGGGCTTGTTGTAGTACGGGGTGACGACCAGGAGGCCGTGTGCGCCCGTCTTCTCGGCCGCCCGGGCGAGTTCGACGCTGTGGTGGGTGTCGTTGGTGCCGACGCCGGCGACGACGTGGGCGCGGTCTCCGACGGCCTCCAGGACGGCTCGTACCAGGTCCGTTTTCTCCGCGTCGCTGGTGGTGGGTGACTCACCGGTGGTGCCGTTGACGACCAGGCCGTCGTTGCCCGCGTCCACCAGGTGGGTGGCTAGCCGCTGTGCGCCGTCGAGGTCGAGTCCGCCGTCCGCCGTGAACGGCGTGACCATGGCGGTGAGGACCCGCCCGAAGGGGGTCTGCGGAGTGGAGGTCGGAGCCATGGGTAACACGCTACTCGTTGCTCACCGTGGGGTCTGCCCTCGGGGGAGGTGACAAGTCAGGACAAAGATGGAACCCGGCACTGCCTGCTCGGGGGTTCAAGCAGTGCCGGGTCCGTTTGATCAGGCTAGATGAACTTCTCTAAATGCCGCAATACGGACACTTCGCGCGGATGATCCGTACATACGTCTCCGTTACGGGGCGACGCGGCCGTTGGCGTTGAAGGCGGCGTACGTGAGGGGCATGAGCGCGGCCCACTCGGCCTCCATCTTCTCGCCCACCATCTCGATCTCCCGCTGCGGGAAGGAGGGCACCTTCGCCAGCTCGTGCTGGGTGCGCAGGCCGAGGAAGTGCATCAGCGAGCGCGCGTTGCAGGTGGCGTACATCGAGGAGAACAGGCCGACCGGGAGGACCGCGCGGGCGACCTCGCGGGCGACGCCGGCGGCGAGCATCTCCTGGTAGGCCTCGTAGGCCCGGCGGTAGGAGTCCTCCATGGTGCGGCCGACCAGCTCCTGCTGCTCCTGGGTGCCCTCGACGAAGACGTACTTGCCCGGGCGGCCCTGCTGGACCAGCTTGCGGGACTCGCCGGGGACGTAGAAGACGGGCTGGAGCTCCCGGTAGCGGCCGGACTCCTCGTTGTAGGACCAGCCGACGCGGTGCCGCATGAACTCGCGGAAGACGAAGATCGGGGCGCTGATGAAGAACGTCATCGAGTTGTGCTCGAAGGGGCTGCCGTGCCGGTCCCGCATCAGGTAGTTGATCAGGCCCTTCGAGCGCTCCGGGTCCTTGCCCAGCTCGTCCAGGGACTGCTCGCCGGCGGTCGAGACGCGGGCGGCGAAGAGCACGTCGGCGTCGGACGCGGTGTGCTTGACCAGTTCGACGGTCACATCGCTGCGGAAGCCGGGCTTGAGGTCGTCTGCGGGACTGTCGGTCACTGTGCGGGGGTCCTTCCATCGCGGCTGCGGAGCGGCGCCAACTTTACGGGGGCCGCCGAACCGGTTCACGGGCATGCCGCGGGATTCGTGCGGGACGTCTGCCGATATTGGGCACGTTTTCGGGCACTCGCTCGTCTGTATCAGTGACAACGTCCGATCGAGAGCCTCAGAGGAAGTGCCCACCGAAGTGCCCACCATGTTCCGCCGGCGCGAGCCCGTACCCTTCGCCTTCCTCGCCGAGGCCGATCGGTTCCGTAGCAATGTCACTCCCCCACCCGTCGAGCGGTCCTCCGTCGGCCAGATAGCCGGGCGTGTGCTGTTCGGGCTCACCGTCGTCGCCGCGCTGGTGGGGGCCCTGGTCATCGGGATGCCGGCGCTGAGTCTGGACCACTCCTCGCAGGCACAGCAGTCGCAGGCGTCCCAGGGGCGCTGACCCCTCCCCCACCGCCCGAACGGCGCGGGAGGTACCGCCACGGCCCCCCGATGGTGGTGAGCGGGGACACAGGCGGATAGCCTCACCGGGCACAGCCCACGCATGGACGAGTGAGGACCAGCCGTGCCCCTGCCCTTCCTGACGGCCGACCGCGCATTCGAAGCAGCGGACGAGGTCGCTCTGCCCTTCGACGACCACGAGCGCTGGCGGCGCCCCTACCGGCCCGGGCCCTGGCGGGTCGGGATGGCCGCGGTGGCGCTGCTGCTCGCCTCGTACGTGCTGTTCGCGGCCGTCATCATCGCCTTGACCGGGTCGGCGTCCGAGGCCGGTGCGGTCTTCGGCTGCTCCCTGCTGGTGATCGCCGGCGCCCTGCGGTTGCTGCGCATGGGGGTGTGGGTGAGCGACCGCGGGCTGCGGCACGTGGGTTTCCTGTTCACGCGCACACTGCCCTGGGAGCGCGTCGTGGCGGTGCGGACCGTGCAGCAGCCGGTGCGCTGGCTGGGCCTGCCGCGGACGGTCCAGGGGCAGGCCCTGACCGTCGTGCGCCGCGACCGGCCCGCGGGTGAGGCCACGCCGTTGCTGACCACGCACGGGGCGGACTTCCTGGCGCGTGCCGAGGCGTTCGACCGGGCGTCGGACGCCATCGAGGCGTGGGCCGCGGAGAACCGGCGCGGCTGAGCCCGCGTAGGCAAGACGCAGGAGGGGCCGGTCCGCAGTCGCTGCGGACCGGCCCCTTCGGTTTCGGTCTCGATTTCGGTGTCGCCGCATTCGGATGCGGCTCACGCTGCCTCCAGCGGCCTGCCGTCGTGCAGGCTGATCGCCCGTTGCATCGCCTTGCGGGCTCGCGGGGTGTCGCGGGCGTCGTGGTAGGCGACGGCGAGGCGGAACCAGGTGCGCCAGTCCTCGGGGGCCGCCTCGGTCTCGGCCTTGCGCAGGGCGAAGACCTCGTCGGCCGAGTCGCGGTCGACGCGGCCGCCCGGGGTGCGCTTCAGGTCGTCGACGGGCAGGCCGCCCTCGGCGTCGAGTTCGGCGGCGAGGGCGTTGGCCTTGCGGACGAACTGGGTGTTCTTCCACAGGAACCAGACGCCGATGACCGGCAGGATCAGCACCGCCACGCCGAAGGTCACGGTCAGGAGCGTGCCGGCCTGGATGAGCATGACACCGCGGCTGCCGACCAGGACGAAGTAGAAGACCAGGACGGCGGCGGTCATGGCGTAGGAGAGCTTGGCTCGCATGTCGGTCTCAGTCTCGGTCTCAGCCGCGGCCTCAGCCGAGGTCCAGGAAGTTTTCCAGGCCGAAGGTGAGGCCGGGCGTCGACACCACTCGGCGGGCGCCCAGCAGGATGCCCGGCATGAAGCTGCTGTGGTGGAGCGAGTCGTGGCGGACCGTGAGGGTCTCGCCCTCGCCGCCCAGCAGCACCTCCTGGTGGGCCAGCAGGCCGCGCAGGCGGACGGCGTGCACCGGGATGCCGTCGACGTCCGCACCCCGCGCGCCGTCCAGGGCCGTCGCCGTGGCGTCCGGCGCCGGGGCCGTGCCCGCCGCGCGACGGGCCTCGGCGATGAGCTGGGCGGTGCGCGTGGCGGTGCCGGAGGGGGCGTCCACCTTGTTCGGGTGGTGGAGTTCGACGACCTCGACCGACTCGAAGTAGGGCGCGGCGATCTGCGCGAACTTCATGGTGAGGACGGCGCCGATGGAGAAGTTGGGTGCGATGAGCACGCCCGTCTGCGGGGAGTCGGCCAGCCAGCCGTTCAGCTGCGCGAGGCGCTCGTCGGTCCAGCCCGTCGTGCCGACCACGGAGTGGATGCCGTGGCGTACGCAGAACTCGAGGTTGTCCATGACCGAGGCGGGGGTGGTCAGCTCGACGGCGACCTGGGCGCCGGTCTCCGTGAGCGTCTCGAGCTTGTCGCCGCGGCCGAGGGCGGCCACCAGCTCCATGTCCTCGGCGGCCTGGACCGCCCGTACCGCCTCGGAGCCGATCCGGCCGTTGGCGCCGAGGACCGCCACGCGCAGCTTGCTCATCGTTCTTGCTTCCTTACGCTTCTCAACGCTTTTCGACAGGGGGTGGATCAGGCGACCGCGTCGTTCAGCCGGGCGGCCTGCTTGTCCTTGAGCGGGCCGATGACCGAGAGCGACGGGCGCCGTCCCAGGATGTCGCGGGCCACCGCGCGGACCTCGTCCGGGGTCACTTCGGCTATCCGGGTCAGCATGTCGTCGACCGACATCTGCTCGCCCCAGCACAGCTCGCTCTTGCCGATGCGGTTCATGAGCGCGCCGGTGTCCTCCAGGCCGAGGACCGTGGAGCCCCTGAGCTGGCCGATGGCGCGGCCGATCTCGTCGTCGGACAGGCCGTGCTCGGCGACCTGGTCGAGTTCGTCGCGGCAGATCTTCAGCACGTCGTGGACCTGAGAGGGCCGGCAGCCGGCGTAGACGCCGAAGAGGCCGCAGTCGGCGAAGCCGGAGGTGTACGAGTACACGCTGTAGGCCAGGCCGCGCTTCTCGCGGACCTCCTGGAACAGCCGCGAGGACATACCGCCGCCGAGGGCCGTGTTGAGGACGCCCAGCGCCCAGCGGCGGTCGTCCGTGCGGGCCAGGCCGGGCATGCCGAGGACGACGTGCGCCTGCTCGGTCTTGCGGCCGATCAGCTCGACGCGGCCGGCGGTGCGGATCGTGCGTCGGCCGTCCCGAGGGGCGATCGGCGCGGCGTCCGGGTTCTTGAGGGCGCCGGCCTTCTCGAAGGCCGCGCGGACCTGGCGGACGACCTTGTTGTGGTCGATGTTGCCGGCGGCCGCGACCACGAGGTGGGTCGGGTCGTAGTGCTTCTTGTAGAAGCGGCGGATGCGGTCGGCGGTGAGGGCGTTGACCGTGTCGACCGTGCCGAGGACCGGCCGGCCCAGGGGGTTGTCGCCGAACATGGTCTGCGCGAACAGGTCGTGGACGCAGTCGCCGGGGTCGTCCTCGGTCATGGCGATCTCTTCGAGGATCGCGCCGCGCTCGACGTTGACGTCCTCTTCGAGGATGAGCGAGCCGGTGAGCATGTCGCAGACGACGTCGATCGCGAGCGGCAGGTCGGCGTCGAGCACGCGCGCGTAGTAGCACGTGTACTCCTTCGCCGTGAAGGCGTTCATCTCGCCGCCGACCGCGTCGATCGCGGAGGAGATGTCCAGCGCGGACCTGCGGGTCGTCCCCTTGAAGAGGAGGTGCTCCAGGTAGTGGGTGGCGCCGTTCAGGGACGGCGTCTCGTCGCGGGAGCCGACGTGCGCCCAGATGCCGAAGGTGGCCGAGCGGACCGAGGGGAGGGTCTCGGTGACGATGCGCAGGCCGCCCGGGAGGGTGGTCTTGCGGACGACGCCGATGCCGGCCGTGCCCTTGATCAGGGTTTGGGTACGGGCGACGGCCCGCGCCTCCGAAGAGGTGCGGGCCGTCGCCTGGGAGCTACTCGACGTCACTTGTCGGTGTCGTCCTTCTGCTCGTCGGAGGAGCCGCTGTCGGAGCCGTCCTCGCCCTCGATCACGGGGATCAGGGAGAGCTTGCCGCGGGAGTCGATCTCGGCGATCTCGACCTGGACCTTGGCGCCCACACCGAGCACGTCCTCGACGTTCTCCACTCGCTTGCCGCCGGCGAGCTTGCGGATCTGCGAGATGTGCAGCAGACCGTCCTTGCCCGGGAGCAGCGACACGAACGCGCCGAACGTGGTCGTCTTGACGACCGTGCCCAGGTAGCGCTCGCCGACCTCCGGCATGGTCGGGTTGGCGATGCCGTTGATCGTGGCGCGGGCGGCCTCGGCCTGCGAGCCGACCTGGGCACCGATGTAGATGGTGCCGTCGTCCTCGATCGTGATCTCGGCTCCGGTGTCCTCCTGGATCTGGTTGATCATCTTGCCCTTCGGGCCGATGACCTCGCCGATCTTGTCCACGGGGATCTTGACGGTGATGATCCGCGGGGCGTTGGGGGACATCTCGTCCGGCGTGTCGATCGCTTCCATCATCACGTCGAGGATGTGGAGGCGGGCGTCGCGGGCCTGCTTGAGGGCCGCGGCCAGGACGGAGGCCGGGATGCCGTCCAGCTTGGTGTCGAGCTGGAGGGCCGTCACGAACTCCTTGGTGCCGGCGACCTTGAAGTCCATGTCGCCGAAGGCGTCCTCCGCACCGAGGATGTCGGTGAGGGCGACGTAGTGCGTCTCGCCGTTGATCTCCTGGGAGATCAGGCCCATGGCGATGCCGGCGACGGGGGCCTTGAGGGGCACACCGGCGTTCAGCAGCGACATGGTGGAGGCGCAGACCGAGCCCATGGACGTGGAGCCGTTGGAGCCGAGGGCCTCGGACACCTGACGGATCGCGTAGGGGAACTCCTCGCGCGTCGGCAGGACCGGCACGATCGCGCGCTCGGCGAGCGCGCCGTGGCCGATCTCGCGGCGCTTCGGGGAGCCGACGCGGCCGGTCTCGCCGACGGAGTACGGCGGGAAGTTGTAGTTGTGCATGTAGCGCTTGCGGGTCACCGGGGAGAGGGTGTCCAGCTGCTGCTCCATCCGGAGCATGTTCAGGGTGGTGACGCCCAGGATCTGGGTCTCGCCACGCTCGAACAGCGCCGAGCCGTGCACGCGCGGGATGGCCTCGACCTCGGCGGCGAGCGTACGGATGTCCGTGACGCCACGGCCGTCGATGCGCTTCTTCTCCTTGATCACGCGCTCGCGGACCAGCTGCTTGGTGAGCGAGCGGTACGCGGCGGAGATCTCCTTCTCGCGCCCCTCGAACTCCGGCAGGAGCTTCTCGGCTGCGAGCGTCTTGACGCGGTCCAGCTCGGCCTCGCGGTCCTGCTTGCCCGCGATGGTCAGCGCGGAGGCGAGCTCCGGGCGGACGGCGGCGGACAGCGCCTCCAGGATGTCGTCCTGGTAGTCGAGGAAGACCGGGAACTCACCGGTCGGCTTCGCGGCCTTGGCGGCGAGGTCGGCCTGGGCCTTGCAGAGCACCTTGATGAAGGGCTTCGCGGCGTCCAGACCGGAGGCGACGACCTCCTCGGTCGGCGCCTCGGCGCCGCCCGCGACCAGCTGGATGGTCTTCTCGGTGGCCTCGGCCTCGACCATCATGATCGCGACGTCGCCGTCCTCCAGGACGCGACCGGCGACGACCATGTCGAAGACGGCGTCCTCGAGCTCGGTGTGCGTCGGGAACGCGACCCACTGGCCGTTGATCAGCGCGACGCGGACGCCGCCGATCGGGCCGGAGAAGGGCAGACCGGCCAGCTGCGTGGACGCGGAGGCGGCGTTGATCGCCACGACGTCGTACAGGTGGTCGGGGTTGAGCGCCATGATGGTGGCGACGACCTGGATCTCGTTGCGCAGGCCCTTCTTGAAGGACGGGCGCAGCGGGCGGTCGATGAGGCGGCAGGTGAGGATCGCGTCCTCGCTCGGCCGGCCCTCACGGCGGAAGAAGGAACCCGGGATCTTGCCGGCGGCGTACATCCGCTCCTCGACGTCCACCGTGAGGGGGAAGAAGTCGAGCTGGTCCTTGGGGTTCTTGGAGGCGGTGGTGGCCGACAGCACCATGGTGTCGTCGTCCAGATACGCCACGGCGGAGCCGGCGGCCTGCTTGGCCAGGCGGCCCGTCTCGAAGCGGATGGTGCGGGTGCCGAAGGAACCGTTGTCGATGACGGCCTCGGCGTAGTGGGTCTCGTTCTCCACTAGCGTTTTCTCCTCGTCTTCGTCCCTGGGCTGCCCGTGTGGCAGGGGGACGGTGGCGAAGAAGCGCTCCGTGCGGTGCGGGCCGGTCTTCGATCGAAGCACCCGGGGTTCTCTTTCCCGGGGGCCACTACCGAGGACCGGCGGCGGCTAAGCGCGCTTCTCCTCGTTCGGTGTGCGTGGTGACGTTTACCCGCAGCGAGTACACGTCATCACGCTGTGTCGTACCTATTGCGTTGTGCTACCACACTACAAAGCGCTGCCGACACTCCGCACGTTTCCGCGACCGCGGCAGGCGTGCGGTGGGCCTTGCCAGGGGGCGTGCGGGTGCGTCCAGCCGGGTGCGTACGGCTGCGTACTTCTGCGTACTTCTCTGTTTACAGCAAAAAGGAGCGGTCCCGATGGTCCCGGGAACCGCTCCCCTCACGGCGTCCTACTTGGCGCCCGCCGCACCGCGGCGGATGCCGAGGCGGTCGACCAGCGCACGGAAGCGCTGGATGTCCTTCTTGGCGAGGTACTGCAGCAGGCGGCGACGCTGACCGACCAGGATCAGCAGACCACGACGGGAGTGGTGGTCGTGCTTGTGCGTCTTGAGGTGCTCGGTCAGGTCCGAGATCCGGCGCGACAGCATGGCGACCTGGACCTCGGGGGAGCCGGTGTCGCCCTCCTTCTGGCCGAACTCGCTGATGATCTGCTTCTTCGTAGCGGCGTCGAGCGGCACGCGTACTCCTCGTAGTCTTTTCGTGGCCACCGAGTGCCCCCGGTCTGTGTCTCGGGGGAGCTTCCGTTACTCGGGAGGCGGGGATCCGCTGAGCGCGACCTCCAGAGCCTTCAGACACTGCCTGAGGGTGTTTCCGGGGGTGCGTACACAAACGGCCGAGAGCCAGGGTAGCAGGAGGTGGCGAGCGCCTTCCCCGCAGTTCCCGATCCGCCGGGTCGGCGCGGCCTCGGCCACTAGGGTGAACGCTCGGAAATCGTTCGTGCAACGTAGGTCGTATGTGTGGAAGGGGTCGCTGCGGCATGGCGGAGACGGAAGCGGAGATCAAGGCGCGCAAGGAGCGGGAGCGGGACGAGCTCTACGCGCTCGACATCTCCGGCGTCGAGTGGCGGTCCGCGCCGGGCACGGAGGAGCACGAGGAGCGCGTCGAGATCGCCCAGCTGCCCGAGGGGGCCGTGGCGATGCGGTCGTCGCTCGACCCGGAGACGGTGCTGCGCTACACCGAGGCGGAGTGGCGGGCCTTCGTGCTCGGCGCCCGGGACGGCGAGTTCGATCTGGAGCCGACGGCGGGCAACGGAGGAACGGCGGCGGAGTAGCCGCGACGGCGGTCGGTGGGCGGTGGCGGAGTAGCCGCGACGGCGGTCGGTGGGCGCCGACCGCCGTTCCCGTGTCGGCACGGGGGCGCGTCAGCCGGTCATCGAGCGGGCGGTCGCGTACACGTCGAAGACGGCCAGGGCCAGCGGCACGAGCGTCAGCAGGACGAAGCCCTCGGCGATCTCCATGAACCGGCCCCAGAACGGGGTGAGACCGCCGCGCGAGGTGATCAGGCCGATCGCGGTGACGATCGCGGAGGCCGCGGCGATCGCGGCGACGAGCCAGATCGTGCGGATGTCCAGGTCGGCGCGGTCGCCCGCCAGAGCCGCGCGGATCACCGAGTGGGGCGGGTTGAGCGCCAGGCCGAGTCCGAGCAGGACGAGCGAACCGAGGCCCGCGGCCAGCACGGGGGCCACCTGCGCGGTGTAGCGGAAGAGGCCGGCGCGCATCAGCAGGGCGATGCCCGTGGCCAGCGCGAGGAGCTGGGCCCAGACGTCGTCGGAGAATCCGAGGACCGCGCAGGCGCCGACGGTGATCACCGCGCAGCCGCCGCCCAGGCCCACCAGCAGTTCGTGGCCGCGGCGGGCCTGGGCGGCGATCCGCTCGGCGTCGACCGGCTCCCGGGGGGTGGGGTCGGTGCCGTAGGCGCTGCGCGCGCCGGAGGCCGGGGCGTCGAAGCCGATCGGCAGGCGGGCGAAGCGCATGGACAGGCCGGGCAGGAAGGCCAGGGCGCCCACGCCGACGGGGGCGCACAGGGCGGCGGTCTCGGCCGGGGTCCAGTGCGCGAGGATCGCCGCGAACAACGCCGCCACGCCCGCGCCGGAGGCGACGACGAAGGCGACGAAGGGGCCGTCCCCGCGCGGGGAGCACAGGGTGAGCAGCACCGAGGCGAGCAGAACCGCGGCGCAGGCCAGCAGGAACTGCAGCTTTCCGATGCCCTGGCCGTCTGCGAGCGGGAGGAGCCCGGAACCCGCCACCGCCACGCCCGGCAGTGCGCCGAGGCCCAGGGCGACGGCGGAGCCGCGGTCGTCGTAGACGCGGGCCCGGACACAGGCGAGGGCGACCAGCAGGACGCCGACGACCGCGGCGAGGACGCCGGGCAGGCCGTTCATGTCGTGGCGCGGGTCGCCGGACCAGGCCACGAAGGCGAGCAGGGCCGACAGGACGCCTCCGCCGGCGAGGCCCGCGGCGCGGGTCAGGTCGCCGCTCCACAGGGTGTGTTCGCGTGTCACGGCGGAGGCGACCGCTTCGGACACGTCGTCGAAGACGGCGGGCGGCAGCGACTCGGAGAAGGGGCGCAGCGTGAGGAGTTCGCCGTCGAGGATGTGCTGGGCGGCGAACGACCGTGAGCTGTCGAGGACGGCGCCGTCCCGGCGGACGAGGTGGTAGCCGACCGGGGCGCCCGCGGCGGGGCTCTGCCGGGAGAGCCTGAGGATCTCCGGGTAGATGTCGGCGACGGGGACGTCGTCGGGCAGCGCCACGTCGATCCGGCTGTCGGGGGCGACGATGGTGACCCGGCAGAAGCCGAGCCCCGTCCCCGCCGTGGGGGCGGCTCCCGTGCCGCGCCCTTCTCCGGTGGCTGCCGCGGAGGCCGCGATACTCACCTGCTGCTCCCCCTCAGTGATGGCTCGGTGATGGTTCGGCGTCGGCGGTGTGAAAGTGCGGTGTGAAGCACCGCGCCGGTGCGTGCGCCGGGCGGCCCGCGGGTGTGCTCACGCGAACATCCGGCACCCTACCGCCCTCTGGTCGCGCGGTCAGTCAGTAGGATCACGCGTCGGCCTGCGTCCGCCTGACACGGGGTGGCGGACGATTCCTCCGGCAGGCCGCGCAAGGGGATTGGTGAGCAGTGAGCCACATCGTCGTGAAGCGTCCGCCACGGGCGCTGCCGTCCGAGGTGCCCACGGGCGAGGTTGTCCTTCAGCCTCCGCCCGAGCTGCCGCGGGGGCATCAGGAGAGCGTGCTGATGCAACTGCTGCCGACGCTCGGCATGGGCGGCTCGGTGGTCTTCTTCTTCACCAGCGGCCAGCCGTTCATGCGCATCATGGGCATGGTCATGATCGCCTCGACGGTGGCGATGTCGATCGCGATGGTGGTGCGCTTCCGGCGCGGCTCGCAGGGGCAGTTGGCGGACATGCGCCGGGACTACCTGGGCTATCTGGCGCAGACCCGGCGCACCGCGCTCGACACCGCACGGGCCCAGCGGGACGCCCAGTACTACCTGCACCCCGCCCCCGAGCAGCTGTGGGCGCTGGTCGCCGAGGGCAGCCGGGTGTGGGAACGGCGGCCCGGGGACGAGGACTTCGCGCAGGTGCGGGTCGGCCTCGGCGCGCAGTCGCTCGCCACCCCGCTGATCGCCCCCGAGACCGGCCCGGTGGAGCAGCTGGAGCCGCTGACGACGGGCGCGTTGCAGCGTTTCATCGCCGTCCACGACAGCCTGGACGACCTGCCGATGGCCGTGTCGCTGCGCGCCTTCCACCACGTGACGGTCAGTGGTGAGCCGCAGTCGGTGCGCGCCTGCGTCCGGGCCCTGGCCGGTTCGCTGGCCGCGCTGCACTCGTCCGAGGACCTGGTCCTCGTCGTCGCGGCGGACCGGGCGGAGCTGCCGCACTGGGACTGGGCCAAGTGGCTGCCGCACGTCCAGGCGGCCGACGCCGTGGACGGGGCGGGCAGCCGCAGGCTGATCGGCGCCGACACCCGCGGGCTGGAGAACCTGCTCGGGGCCCGGCTGACCGGGCGCCCGCGGTTCCATCCGAACGCGGCACCGCTGCCCGACGAGCCGCACATCGTCGTCGTCCTGGACGGCGTGTCCCTGCCCCCGGACTCGGTGCTGGCCAACCCCGAGGGGCTCCAGGGCGTGACCGTGCTGGAGATCGTCCCCGGTGAGCTCACGGGGGCGGGCGGCGAGCTGGACATCGTCGTGCAGCCTGGGGCGTTGCGGCTGGAGTCGGCGCACGGCGCCGTCTACGAGGGGACGCCCGACGCCCTCTCGCCGGAGTCCGCCGAGGCGCTCGCCCGGCAGCTCGCCCCGCTGCGGATGGCCTCCGGCGGGGACGACGACGAGCCGCTGCTGGCCAATCTGGAGTTCACCGACCTGCTGAACCTCGGGGACGCGGCGTCCGTGGACCCGTCGCGCACCTGGCGGCCGCGTTCGCTGGCCGAGCGGCTGCGGGTGCCGATCGGGGTGGGCGAGGACGGCCGCCCGGTGATGCTGGACCTCAAGGAGGCGGCGCAGGAGGGCATGGGCCCGCACGGTCTGTGCGTGGGCGCGACGGGTTCCGGCAAGTCCGAGCTGCTCCGCACCCTGGTGCTGGGCCTGGCGGTCACGCACTCCTCGGAGACGCTGAACTTCGTCCTCGCCGACTTCAAGGGCGGCGCGACGTTCGCCGGCATGGCGCAGATGCCGCACGTGGCGGCCGTGATCACCAACCTGGCGGACGATCTGACGCTGGTCGACCGGATGGGCGACTCCATCCGGGGCGAGCTCAACCGCCGCCAGGAGCTGCTGCGGGACGCGGGCAACTACGCCAACATCCACGACTACGAGAAGGCGCGGGCCGCGGGAGCCGCCCTCCAGCCGATCCCCTCGCTGGTGCTGGTGATCGACGAGTTCAGCGAACTGCTGACGGCGAAGCCGGACTTCATCGAGATGTTCGTGCAGATCGGCCGGATCGGCCGCTCGCTCGGCGTGCATCTGCTGCTGGCCTCGCAGCGTCTGGAGGAGGGCCGGCTGCGCGGTCTGGAGACGTATCTGTCGTACCGCGTCGGTCTGCGCACCTTCTCCGCGGCGGAGTCGCGGGCGGCGCTGGGCGTGCCCGACGCCTACTCGCTGCCGAACGTGCCGGGTTCCGGGTTCCTGAAGTACGGCACGGACGAGATGGTGCGGTTCAAGGCGGCGTACGTGTCCGGGGCCTACCGCTCGGGCGGTCAGCGGGCGGCGACGGGCGGCGGTGCGCTGCCGGTGGACCGGCGGCCGGTGCTGTTCACGTCGGCCGAGGTGCCGGTGCGGTACGCGGCCGTGCCGCGGCAAACGCGTTCCGGGGACGGTCCCGAGGTCGACGAGGCGCTCGCCGACACCGTGCTGGACGTGATCGTGCGTCGGCTGGAGGCGCAGGGCCCGGCGGCGCACCAGGTGTGGCTGCCGCCGCTGGACAGCCCGCCGTCGCTGGACGCGCTCCTGCCGGGGCTCACGGGCGTGCCGGGCCGCGGTCTGACGCAGCCCGGCTACGAGGGCGCGGGCCGGCTGGTCGTGCCGGTCGGTCTGGTGGACAAGCCGTTCGAGCAGCGCCGCGACTCCCTGTGGGTGGACTTCTCCGGCGCGGCGGGCCACATGCAGATCGTCGGCGGCCCGCAGTCCGGCAAGTCGACCCTGCTGCGCTCGCTGATCTGCTCCTTCGCCCTCACCCACACACCGCACGAGGTCCAGTTCTACGGCCTCGACTTCGGCGGTGGCGGGATGGCGGCGGTGGCCGGACTGCCGCACGTGGGCGGGGTCGCCTCGCGGCTGGACCCGGAGCGGGTGCGGCGCACGGTGGCCGAGGTGTACGGCGTGCTGACCCGCCGCGAGGAGTACTTCCGCTCGGCCGGGATCCCTTCGATCGCGGACTTCCGGGCCCGGCGGGCGAGCGGCGACATCTCGGTGACGGACCAGCCGTGGGGCGATGTCTTCCTGGTCATCGACGGGTGGGGCAACTTCCGCGCGGACTACGAGGCCATGGACCAGATCATCCATGAGATCGCGGCGCGCGGCCTCGGCTACGGCATCCACCTGGTGCTGACCGCCTCGCGGTCGATGGAGGTCAGGTCCGCCCTCAAGGACCATCTGATGAACCGCCTGGAGCTGCGGCTCGGCGACACGATGGACTCCGAGATCGACCGCAAGGTCGCCGTGAACGTCCCGGCGGGTGTTCCGGGCCGGGGCCAGTCCCCGCAGAAGCTGCACTTCATGGCGGCGGTGCCGCGCATCGACGGGCTCACCTCCGACACCGACCTCGCCGACGCCACGCAGGCGCTGACCGCGGAGGTCTCCCGGCACTGGCAGGCGGCGCCCGCGCCGGAAGTGCGGCTGCTGCCACGCGAGTTCCCGGCCGCCTCGCTGCCGCCGGGCGACCGCTTCCCGCACCGCGGGGTCGCCTTCGCCCTCGACGAGAACAACCTCGAACCGGTCTACCTCGACTTCGAACAGGATCCGTTCTTCCTCGTCTTCGGCGAGAGCGAGTCCGGCAAGTCGAATCTGCTGCGGCTGCTGATCAAGCAGCTGACGGAGCGCTACTCGGGCGACGAGTGCAAGCTGTTCGTGGTCGACAACAGGCGTTCCCTGCTGGACGCGACCCCGTCCTCGCATCTGGCCGAGTACATCCCGATGTCCAACGCCATGGAGCATCACATGGCCGCGCTGGCGGACCTGATGCAGCGCCGGGCCCCGACGGCCGACGTGACGGCGCGCCAACTCCGGGACCGCAGCTGGTGGCGCGGCCCGACGGTGTACGTCGTCATCGACGACTACGACCTCGTGGCGACGTCGAGCGGCAATCCACTGGCCGGCCTGACGGAGCTGTTGCCGTTCGCCCGGGATGTGGGCGTGCGGTTCATCGTCGCCCGGTCGACGGCGGGCGCGGGGCGGGCGTCGTACGAGGCGTTCATGCAGCGGATCAAGGAACTGGGCGCACAGGGCGTGGTGCTGGCGGGGGATCCCGGGGAGGGCGACCTTCTGGGCGGGGTTCGGCCGCGGCCGATGCCTGCGGGTCGGGGCGTCTTTGTTTCCCGGCGTCGGGGGAAGCCGTTGGTGCAGGTGGGGTTGGTGCCGGAGGGGGTGTGACGAGCGGCTGAAAAGTAGGGTGCCATCCGTGAGCTCGGTTGAACGGGGGGCATGGATGTGGCCTGTTGGTGGCTCGACGAAACTGTTGCGTCGGGCGGACAGGCTCGCCGTCCGACGGACGGGCTTCACAAGGACACGGGGACACGGGGAAGGGGCTCACGCATGGCGTGGGAGGAGTGGGAGCAGCTCAAGAGCGCGGCGGCTGATCAGCATGCGGCCCAGATGCAACTGAACCACGTGCCGAGCGACCCGGGTGGTGGCACCGGCACGCTGGTGTCGAACAAGCCGGCCTGGTCCAAGGCCGGGCAGGACGTCGGCTCGCTGCGTCAGGACATCAGCAAGGCGATGGCCAAGCTGACGGACGGGCAGAAGGGCCTCGGCGAGGACGCGGGCTGCCTGACCGCCGCGGCCCAGAAGGACGTCCACGACTCGTGGGAAACGTACGTCAAGAACGTGAGCGGGCGTTGTGGGAAGCTCTCGGGTCTGCTGGAGAAGGCGGGCAACGACCAGCTGAAAACCGATGAGGCGATCGAGGTCGAGATCGGCAATCTGACGGTGGAGTACGCGGACACTCCGGCCGTCGGCGGCAAGGGCTGAGGGACGGTAACGAGACATCATGGATCTCGCAACGCTCAAGGCTCTCAAGCCTGCCGAGTACTCGGAAGCGGCCGGCGGATACCGCAACACCTCTGACATGGCGAGCGCGGCCAAGGACCGCATCGAGAACCAGATCGCCGTGGCCATGAGGAACTCGCTGAAGGGCGAGGCGGCGACCGCAGCGATCAAGCAGTTGGGCGAGCTGGGCAAGAACTTCCATTACGTTCAGGTCGAGTGCGGTCTGGTCAGTACGGCTCTCGATGCCTTCTCCTACGAGATGGGAGCTGCCAAGGGCAAGCTCGACGCGGCCCTGGACGGCGCCCAGGCCGCCAATCTCACGGTGCACGCGGACGGTTCGGTGTCCTATCCGGCGGGCGGGGAGAAGGACGCCGACGGCAAGATCCCCGCCGGTGGCACGGTGAGCGGTCTGACGGACGGAACGGCCGCCGCGATCGGCCGCCAGTCCGCCAACTTCGACCCCAACCCCAACCACCGCCTCGCCCAGGACTACGCCGACCAGATCGCTGCCGCCCTCAAGGAGGCGACGGAGGCCGACGAGAAGTGGGCACCGAAGCTGCGGGCTCTGAAGGCGGACGACGACCTGACCGTCTCCGACGAGGACTGGGCCGACGCGTCCTCGGACACGAGCGGCGTGAAGGAGGCGGGCAAGAAGTACCTCGACTCGCTGCCGCAGCCGCCCAAGGACGGCAGCCCTGAGGACAACGCGGAGTGGTGGAAGGGGCTCGACGCAGAGCAGCAGGCGGCATGGGTCTCCATGCGCCCCGATTCAGTGGGCGCGCTCGATGGACTGCCTGCCACGGTCCGGGACGAGGCGAACCGGATGGTGCTCGCTGAGGCCCACGGTGTCGCGACGGGACAGTACAACGATTGGCTGAAGAAGCACCCGGAACCCGAGCGGTTTCAGACTTATATCGACCCCTATACCGGGACCGTGATGAAGGGCGTCAACGTTGAGACCCAGGCGTGGAAGGACTGGGAAGAGGCACGCAAAAACGCCCACAAGTCCCTCGACGGCATGGATGCGATCCACAAACGCTTCGCCCAGACCGGCACGAATGGACTGCCCGAGGCTTATCTGCTGGGGTTCAGCACCGAAGGAGACGGCCGCGCAATCGTCGCCAACGGAAATCCGGACACGGCCGATCACACGGCGGTCTATGTTCCTGGTACGACGTCGGAGCTGGGGAATATTGAGGGCACCGTCAACCGAATGGTCAATGTCTGGCATGCGGCCGACGCCAAAGCCCCTGGGCAATCCGTTTCCACCATCACCTGGCTCGGCTATGACGCACCTGACAGCGTCTACAAGGACGCACCGCGGGCACACTACGCATATGACGGCGCTCCGGCACTCCGAGGGTTCATGGACGGACTGGATGCATCGCATTCCGGCGATTCGCCTTCGCACACCACAGTGATCGCCCACTCGTACGGAACGACCCTTGTCGGTGCGGCGGCCGAGACGGGCCATCTCAACGCCGACGACCTTGTGTTCGCGGGTAGTCCTGGTGTCAGGGTGTCCGGTGCGGATGAACTGGACGTCCCCAAGGGGCACGTGTGGAACGAAGAGGCCGACGGAGACGTGGTTCCTGACGTGGGCCGCTGGGGCCACGGCGGGGACGGCTTCATCATCCCCAGCGATCCAGAGTTCGGCGCCAATCAGATGACCACAGACACCGACGGCCACAGCGGGTACTGGGATACGGGGTCGGACGGGGACTCGACGAGTCTGCAGAATCAGGCCCTCGTCGTCGTCGGAAAGGGCGATAGCGTGCCGCTGAAGCCGCCGCCCGACCCGTGGGCGCACGTGAAGTAGGGACACCGGACCGCAACCCCGCCCGACGAAGTAAGGCTTCTGATGTGAAGAGCAAACTGAGCGCTCTTGTGCTCACAGTCTCCCTGGCCACCACTCTCACCGGATGCAGCATGACTGACGACGATTCCGACGCAATTCCGTCCGCCGGCACGAGCACCTCACGTGATGCCTCAGACCTGATGGAGAAGGTGTCCAGCACTATCTATGACCTGATCGGCGTCAAGGGAAAGGCATCAGACAGCCGTCCGACAGTCCTGGACTGTTCAGGGAAGGACACGAAGACGTACTTCCGAATCTTGCACCCTTGGAGCTTCGTCCCGGTGTCGGTGAGCGACCTCGACGTGGCGATGAAACGACTCAAGGGGGAACTACCGAAGAATGGGTGGGAGATCGTCAACTACGGCCCGGACACCAGCAAGAACCAGAACATGAATCTCACCGCTGACAATGACAAGAAGAAGGTCAGTGTCAAGGTCGTCGCCATGGCGAAGGACGACCCGCCCATGTTGAGCCTGGACCTCATCTCCGGGTGCTACAAGGTCCCCGACGGCGAAGAGGTTGAGCGATTTTGACAGACCAGCCCGTGGCCGTCGTCGCACCCCGTATCGGCGTCGCAAAAACACACGTATGTGATGGCGGCCTATGCTCTGCTAACGGCATGCTCACAGGCGAGTGAGAACTTGTTGGACTACGAACTGAAGTCCCGGTGCACCGATACGGTCAAGACCGTACCGGGCCTGGGTGAGATCGCCCAGGCCCTTACAGCGGAAACGGCGGCGGGGAGGCCACAACAAGCAGTACCGCAGCACCTTCGCATCGCCACCACCATCGTGGACACGGGTCTGGATCGGGCCGATACGTCGGCCCGATCACACCGAGCGCTAGATGGTCAGGGTCGGACTTTGCGCATCCGCTCGGACGGGGTGCCGGCGCTCACTTGGGCCCTCTCCGCCGACGGACGGTGGCAGGCGCAACTGCAACGGCGTACCAGCGGCAGGCCCCCGCTGTGCGGGAGTGGGATGTCTCGCAGGCGGCGGCACGAGGCATGTACGTCCTCGTACCCGGGCCGATGCGCCAGGGTGCATTCTGGCGACAACTCCCCCATCTCCCCGGTCGTTCCGGCAGATCGCGCGCTCACTGCTCACCCCCAGCTCGTCGAGACGGAGGCAGGACGGTGAGGATGTCCGGCTGCGGCGGATAGTGCACGGCGCACACCTGGCACGCGTAGACGACGAAGCCCGGCCCCGAGTTCTGGTGGACCACGCCGACCACGACCGGAGCGTCGGTCGTCACCTGGCAGCACACGCACATCCGCACCGGCGGACGGGCCGCCTTGTCTCTCGTCGCCATCACGCCGCCCTCTCCGCGCCGATGACATGCCGGTCGAGGTCGAGTCCGAAGTCCGCCGCCGGGAACAGGGCCACGCAGCGCCGTGTCTGCCGCGCCTGCTCACACTCCCGTTCCCGGTGAGCCCGCTCCGCCGCGAGTACGTACGGACGGACCGAGGCGGTGGAGGCTCCATCGAGGGGCTCCCGCAGCCCGTACGGGGAACGGGGTGCGGGGAGTCGTACGGCCACGGCGCCGCCCCTCTCGGGGCTGCGGGCGAGGACCGGCTCGGCGGAGCGTGCAACCGCCCTACGCCTGCCGGTACCAGGTGCGAACACGCCCAGGGTCCAGCGCAGCAGCACGTGGATAATGCTCACTGTCATCAACCTCCGTTGGGTTGGCGGCCATGCCCCCGGACGGCGCCTACCGTCGCGGGGGTCTTTTGCCGACATCGACTCTACGCCAACTTGGCACGTCCTGGTACGTCTCTACACGTGATTAGTCGCCCTATGCTGACTTGAGCTGGCCTTTTACGCTCCATGGCATGATAGAGATCGACCGGGAGAGCATCATTCCGATGTACGTGCAGCTAGCTTCCGCCCTGCGCGAGCGCATCCGACGCGGCGAGATTCCGGTCGGCCGACGCATCCCTTCCCACTTCGAGCTGGAGCAGGAGACGGGTGGAGCGGTCAGCCGCCGAACCATCAAGTCGGCCATCGAGGCACTGCAGGCCGAGGGAATCGTTCAAGGAGTCCAGGGCAAAGGTGTGTTCGTCATCGCCATGCCCGCCGATACGTCTGAGGACGACAAGGGCGACAAGGGCGATAGCTGACGGGCCAGGGTGGGCACCTCCCGTGCGTGCCCACCCTCTGCCGTGCTGTCTGTGCCGTGCTGTGTGGCTGCCTCGGCTCTGTCACTCGGGCTCAGAGGAAGTAGCCGGCCGCCTTGAGGTCGCCGCCGCGGTAGTCGCCGCTGGCCTCGGTGACTCGGTGGCCGATGGCGACCAGCGCGGCGTGAATCGCCGCGGCGTCCTTGTCCCACTCGACCATCTTGCCCTGGAAAGCCCCCGCGGACTCACCTTCCCAGCCCGCGGCCACCTGCTGCACCGCGGCCTTGAGCGCCGAAAGGTCGTCTTCGAGCTTCTTGGCCTGGTTGCCCAGCTCGGTGGTGATCGCGTCGAGACCGCCGTACTTCACGGCGAGCTCGTCATAGTGCACGTTGACCATGGTTCCTCATCTCTTCGTCACGTGGGTGCCCGGTTGGGGTACGGGCGGCGGGTTCGGGGTCAGTAGCTGTTGAGAGCCGAATGCGCGCCGCCGTACTGGACGTCGATGCTCTTCATGGTGGCGAGCACCTGGTCGTCGGTCTGCGACGAGATCTTGCGGGTCTCGTTGATGTTCTCCAGGAACCAGGCCAGCAGTCCGCCGATGTGCTTGACCCGCTCGTTGATCTCGGTCTGCTTGGCGTTGAAGGCGCCGGCGCCGATGCCCTTCCAGTGCGTCTCCATCGTGTCCAGCGTGCCCTGGAGGCTGCTGAGCTGTCCCTTGATGGACTCGTACCGCGCGACGATCTCCTTTTCGAGCTTGATTACCTGGCCGTCGTTGAGCCGCTGCCCATCCGCCATAACCTGACTTCCTTTCGTGCGTTGAATTTCGCTGCTGATTGGCCACCGGGGGACACGGTCAGGCAGTGCGCCTCTTGCGTACCACCGCGAATACGCCGCCGCCGATCGCCGCGACGAGCACTGCGCCGAGGATGGTGTACAACTGGGTGTTGCTTTCGGAGGAGTTCGAGCTTGATTCCGCCGCTGAGGCTGCTCCGCCCGACGTGCTTTTCGAGGGCTGCGGCGAAGGTGACGTGGCGGCTGAGGATGTGTCACCCGACTCGCCCGTGACGCCCGTCGCGTTCTCCTTCGCGAGGGGGTCGGTGTCGGCGGCCCCCGGGTTGAAACTGCTGTTCTCCAGCACCATGCGGGGGCGGATCAGTCCGTATCCGAGGTACGTGCTCGGGTCGTCCTTCGCCCAGTCGCGTCCGGCGGTGTCGATGAGGCTGGCGAGGACCTGGTTGGCGGTCCACTTGGGGTGGGCGGACCAGACGAGGGCGGCGGAGGCGGAGGCGATGGCGGTGGCCTGGCTGGTGCCCTGACCTGTGCAGTAGGAGCGGAACGTGTTATCGCACCACGTGGGTACGTCTAGACCGGGGGAAGCCAGGTCGACGTAGTTTCCGTGCTCTGAAAACTTCCCTACTGTTCCGGACTTGTCCGAAGCGGCGATGCCTACTACGTAGGGGTAGGCGGCTGGGTAACCAATGTAGTTCTTCTCTTCGGCGTCATTGCCAGTGGCTGCGATCATCAACTTTCCCTTGGACTGGGCGTATTTGATTGCCGCAAGAACATCTGGCCTTTGAATATCCTCACCGAAGGACATGCTGATGATTCTGGCGTCGCTGTCAGCGATTACCCTGATCACGTTCGGAAGTTCAGGGGCCTTCTCCTTCTCGCTCTCATCCTTCAGGTCCTTCATTGCGAGCCGATAAGGAACGATCTTTGCCCCTGGAGCAAGTCCCTTCAGGCCGCCGTCGGCACCGGTGCCGGCAATCAGTTCCGCCATGCTCGTCCCGTGGCCGTCGTAGTCCTCAGTCGCCTTGTAACCGACGGCTTTCGGTACCTCGCCAGCCAGCACCTGCCCCTTCAGAGAGGGCGTGTTGGGGTTGACTCCCGTATCGACAACGGCCACCTTGACGCCTTCGCCGGTACTCACCTTCCACATCTCGTCGGCTTTCATCGCCGTCAGGTACCACTGCTGGGACTGAACGTCGGCGGCAGACGCACTCGGAGCCAGACCTGCCGACACGACCGCCAACGCGCCGAGCGCTGAACAGACGGCGGAAACCCGTCTCCCGTTTCGTCCCTCGAAAGACGCCTTCCGCCTGTCGCGTCGGCTGATCCCTGCCACCATGCCCTGTCTGTCCTCGCTCTTGTCCGGTCAGTCGGTCGCCGACGCGTCATCGCGCCGCTCGTCACGGCGCGAACGTGTCTCGCCAGAACCCTGATTGCGCGCAGAACGACGCGCCTCGCCCGAGCCGCCGGGCGTGTTTCCGTTGTTCCTGCTTCCGGAGACTGGTCCCTTCGGCGTTCCCACCACACCGTCAGGGCTGCCGGCGGGGCGGCGAGCAGCCTGTCCCGTGCCCGTCGTAGAGCCGGGGGTCCCGATCACCCCGCGCTGGCCGGGCCTCTCGCCCGTGACACGCGAGGTGGGTGCGCCCTCACCTCCGACGACCGTGCCGCGCGGCAACCTGGAGCCATTGGCGCCGGGGGCACCCCCGGTGACAGGCCTGCCGCCGACCACACCATCGCCGATACGTCCGGCACCGGTGCGCCCAGCGCCTGGACGTCCGGGGTTCGTGGCACCCATGCCGGTGACGGGACCTCGTGGGATACCGCCAGTACGTCCTATCGCCTGCCCACCGGCCTTCGGCGCCCCGCCGACCACACCTCGTCCCATGGGGCCGGTGGTGCGACCGCCTGTCTTCCCTGCTGCGGCGGTACGTCCTGCCTGCCCCATGGGGCCAGCTCCCGCGCGCCCCGCCGCGGTACCGCCCGGCATACCGCCTACGCGTCCCTGCGCCGAGGCGGGAAGCCTGCTTCCCGGTTCGCGGCCGAACCCTGAGGTACGCCCGGCCGACCCTCGGAAGGTGGGAGGTACACCAGTGGGGGCAAAGGGAGTCACCGTCCCCGCTGGAGTTGCGCTGGGACCCGCCGTCGAGGGCGGGGTGACAGTCGTCGGCTTCACTGTGTCCGGCGGCGGCAAGGTGCCGACGCTGTCGATCTCCGTGCCCACGTGCCGTTCCGGAAGCCTGACGGTCTCATCCCCGCTCCTATGGGATGACGGCAAGTCCTCCGCATGCGGTCGCTCCACTCCAGTTGACACAGAGTGATGTCGCGTGGTTCCAGAATCACTTGCAGCCGAAAGCGCCCCTTGGCCCGGCGGATCCTCGAACTTCCCGTAGCCCGGCGGCGGCTCCGGCACCCCCACACTAGGCATCTCCGGAAACACCGGCTCCTCCGCCAGTTCCATCATTCCGCTCGACACCGTGTAGAACGACGCCAACCGGTACATCTGGTTGATCGCCTCCTGGCGGTCCTTCTCGGCTGCGACCGCCGCCGTGTACTCCTCGTTGCCGTCGACTCGTTGCGGTGTCGGGATGTCGTCGGGCTTCTTGGGGGCGATGCGGTTGTCGCGTGGTGGCATCGACTTGCGGACGGAGGCGAGGCCGGAGCTTGCTGCCAGGACCTGGGTGCCCACCTCGTCGGTGTAGCCGGCGAGTGCGATGGCCGTGGTGGTGAGGTTCATGCCCCAGGTGTAGAAGGCGGTGTGGGCGTCGCCCTCCCAGTCGACGTCGCCCAGGTTGCGGCTGAGTTCGTCGGCGGCGTCGTTGATGGCGTCGCGGGCGTCGACGAGGGCCGTGGCCGCGCTCTCCAGGGTCTCCGGGTTCGCCGACTCGACGATGTCGATCATGGCGTTGAGGTCGTAGCCCTCGAAGCTGGTCTTGCCGAAGCCGCCCGGGCTGCTGAGAGAGCCAGGGTTGATCACCACGGCCTTGTGGACGGCATCGTCCACGCCGGTGTTCTGCTCGGCCGCGTCCTGGCGTTCCGCCTGGTAGTGGTCCGGCTTCCGCTTGTCGCCGCTCATCAGTACCCCGCGTCGGTGTGGTCGGCGTCGTTGGTCCGCTGGATCTGCTTGTTCAGCGCCTCTTCCCGGTCCCGGTTGACCTCGGTGCGGATCTCGTGGAATCGGTACCGGAGGTCCTCTTCGAGGTTGTCGAAGCTGACGTCCACGCCGTGCACGGCGATCTGCATCGCCTCCAACTGGAGGCCCAGCGACTTGGAGAGCGCCGTGATGCGCTCATGGACGCGCGCGTACTGGAGGTGGAGCGCCTTTGCCTCCGGGAAGTGCCCCGCGCCGAACGTGGCCTCCGACAGGTTGTGGTCCCCGACCTTCGCCGAGCCGCCCGCGGATTTCTCGAAGGCCGTGAGCAGGTCGTCCACCCGCTTTTTGAACGTCGAGAGGGCCATGTATCCGCGCCGTACGTCGGCAGGGCCCCCGCCCAAGTCGTCAGGAATCACGACAGCCACTCTCCCCGTTTCCCGCCGCCCGTCCTGGGCGGCACCGCCCGCGCCTTTCACGTGTTCATGACCGCAACGCAACCACTCTAATGACTCCCTCTGACAGCCCCCAACTGCCTTATGCAACAACCGTGCCACCACTGGACAACAAGCGCCCCATTCCTCACGTTCGGGGTGTTTTCTGCTGCATCCAGCGACGCGCCCCGACCTCGCTCGGGTACTCGCGGACCGTGAGCCAGGCGGTCAGCCAGCCGACCAGGTACGCGACGAACGCCGGCATGACGGGCGCCGCCAGCGCCAGCAGTGCGCGCCCGCCGACCGCCCCCCTGCCGGACGCCCTGCCGGCACGCCTGTTGTGGTCGCGCTTGGCCACCCAGGTCTGCTGGGGGGTGGGCGGATCCAGGAGGGCCTCCCTGTGGCTGCGGCGCTGCTTGACCCACCCCCAGACCAGGGCCGCGCAGGACGCGACCGCCTGCGCCACGTCACACACGACGCGCACCGTGGGCGGCATTTCACTGCGGAATCCCTGGTAGAGCCTGAGTGACACGAAACAGAACATGGCCGTCACCATGATCACAAAGACGGTCGTACGCGCGCGGCACAGCCAGTAGAGCGCGCCCCGCCTGTACCAGGTGGTGCCCAGCTTGGGCAGAGCCGGGATGCGGACGGGGATGCCGAGGGCGGGGATCTCAGAAGATGCTCGTGACGCCATGCCAGATGTCCTTCACCATTCGTACGTCGTCCTCCCCGGTTTCCGTCAGGACATGGCCCGCGCCGGTCACCACACCGCCGACCACGCCGTGGTCGTGAATGTCCTCGCTCCAGTGCTCGTGCAAGGAGTGATCGAGGACCTCGGTCGCGGTGACCGCCGCCAGGACTCCGACCCCGGCCACCGCGGCCGCGCCCTCGACGGGCAGGGCGGCCACCACGCCCGCGCCGACGGCCACTCCGCCGAGCGCGACACCGCCGTCGACGACCACCGAGTGCTGCCAGGACCAGCCCTTGTCGTGGTCGTCCTTCGCCTCCACCAGCCCGCAGGCCGCGGCCGCCGCCACATCGAGCACCGGGATCTCCCTGAGGAACTCCGGGAGTTTGGCCACGCCTTCGCCCAGGCGCAGCGCGTCCGCCGCGTCGGCCAGTTTGACGTTGAGGGCCCGGTCGTAGGGAAGGGCCGTACTGCCGTGATCGGCGCGGGCGATGGCGTCCTCGAGGGAGTCGACCCGGGTGACCGCGTCGCGGTAGGCGCTCTTGGCGGGGAGGTCGTCCGGAGTTGCGCGGCCCGCCTTCTGGAACGCCTTGCGCTCCGCGCGCAGTTCCTTCTTGGCGGCGCGTTCCTCGTCCTTGGCGCCGTCGATCAGTGTGCGGGCCTCCTTGCCGCCGGCCCGGGCGTCCTCGGCGTCGTAGGCGTACAGGCCGCGCAGGGCGTCGGCGATGGTGATCTTGTCGCCGGTCGAGACCGGCGCCGTCACCTGCGCGTAGAGGCCGCGCAGTCCGTCGGCCGCGACCAGCCGGGCGTGCTGGGCGGTGTGCAGGATCCCGTCGCGCGCTGTGCCGTACTCGTCGAGCGCGGCGATCGTCTTCCGGTCGTCGGCGCTGGGCGGGTTCGCGGTGAGGATCTCCAGCGGGACGCCCTTGTCCCCCATCGCCACGCCTTTGCCCGTGGCGACGTGCTCGGCGTTCTGCAGCGCCGTTTCACAGGCGGCGAGGGCGCCGACGAGCGTGTCGAGGATGTCGCCCACGCTGTGCACGAGGGTCGCGAAGGCGCCTGCCGTCAGCGCGTCCTCGCTCCACGTGCCCCGGAAGGTCTCGGCCGCCTCGCCCTTCCAGGCCGCGTCGCCCACCAGCGCCTCGACGGCGCGACTGATCGGTGTGATGACGTCGTCGAGCTTGTCCTTGGCGTTCTTGTACGTCTCGGCCATCGTGCGCAGTCCGCCGATGTCGCCGCCGACCCAGCTGTCGGCCATCAGCCGTCCTCCGTCATCAGGTCCTCGAACAGTCCGTGGACGTCGATGTCGTGCCGCCGGAAGGAGTCGCGGGCGTACGTCACCTTGTCGCCGTGGTCGTCCAGGCGGTCGGCGAAGCCGATGTGCAGGGCGACGATGAGGTCGGCGACCTCCTTGAGGGCGTGGTCGAGTCCGGCGTCGCCGCCGTCGGCCAGGGGCGGGGCGACGTCGGCGTGCAGCTTGCGGTAGTTGACGGCCTCGTCGTGGAAGGTCCCGGACATGGCGGTCAGGTCGCTCAGCACCGCCTTGAAGTCGGAGGGCATCAGCGCGCCTCCCGGGCGAGGGCGGCGAGGTCGTCCGGCTGCC
Organism: Streptomyces sp. NPDC050263; assembly: GCF_040655955.1. Taxonomy (NCBI): domain Bacteria; kingdom Bacillati; phylum Actinomycetota; class Actinomycetes; order Kitasatosporales; family Streptomycetaceae; genus Streptomyces; species Streptomyces sp. NPDC050263. Next base: position 28,445 of record NZ_JBFAKW010000004.1, read on the forward strand.
AGTTGTGGTGACCCGGGGTGACGCGCGGGTCCAGGACGACCGTGACGCCGTAGCCGGCGACGGCCTCGGCCAGGGGGCCGATCGAGGTGGCGACCCAGGGCTGAGCCTCGCCGAGCGCGGCGACGAGCCGGTCGCGTGTGGTGAAGGCGAACGCCACGGTCCGGGTTCGCGTTGCGCCCGTCCGGTGCTCGAAGAGTTCGTACGCGATGAAGGGCACGCGGGCCGGACGGCCGTCCGCGTCCGTGATGTCCGCGTACCGCGGGTGGGCCGGTACGAACACCGGAGCGTGGTAGGCGGGGACGCCGGGCCGGGGGCCCGGCGGCGTGTACGGGGTCGCTTCGGCGCCTGCCGCCGCTGCGTAGTGGTCGAGCAGGCGTGATCCGGCCCGTACCGGCGTCGACACGGACGCGGGCGCGGACGCACATGCCTGGACCGCCCCTGCGGGCGGCTCTGCCTCGACGCGGTCGAGCTCGATGTAGTCGAGAAGGCGCGAACGGATGGGTGTGCCCACCGCCGTCTCCTGTTCCCCGTGGACCTGCGGATGATGTGGCGGGACCACCGTAGCCAGGCAACTTCCGGGCAAGTCCGGCTATTTCAGGTTGGCGGGGGCAGAGCATGCGGAACCCATACAGGTGTTTGGCCGTGGCCAGATCAGCGCTTGACCGCGGGATGACCCCCGGCCTGGGGGGCGATCCTCAGTCCGCCTGCGCGCCGAGCCCGTAGTCGGCGCGCGGAGCGCTCAGGCGGGCCGCGGCGAGGGTGAGCCAGGCGCTGGGGGCGTACGGAGTCGGCGGGTCGACCTCCATGCCCAACTCCGCGACGGCCAAGGCGTAGTCGGGCTCGTCCAGGTCGAGGGCGAGCAGTTCGTGCAGTTCGCCGACGAGGCGGGCCACCAGGTGGGGGTCGGTGGTGGTGCGGTAGTCGTCGACGGCCGCGTCGTGGTCGTCGAACTCGTCCGGCATGTCCTGGGAGAACCAGCCGCCGAGGAACTGGGTCAGTTCGGGAAAGCGGGCGTGCCACTCCCAGTGGGTGGCGGGGGCGGCCGGGGGCGGGACGTCACCCTGCTCGATGCTGTGCTTGATGTGGTCGGCCAGGCAGTACAGCCACTGCTGGATCTCGCCCTCGGGCAGACCGACGTCAGGGATCGCATAGAACTCGCCCAGGCGGAGGCGGAGTCGGCCGGGCGGGTTGTCGGCGTACTCGCGCAGCTGGCGTTCCGCGACGGCCAGGGCCCAGGGGCGGGTGTGCCAGGTCTGGCGGAGATAGGCGGTCAGGGCGACGCCGGGCTCGCCCGGGGTGTCGTCCGCCGACTGGCCGACGTAGGCGCGGATCACGTGATCCAGCTCGCCGTAGCGGCGGTCGTGTTCGAGCGGGCTCAAGGGCACGGTGGGCAGCCTCTGGGGTTCTCTACTGGGGTTCTCTACTGGGGTTCTCTACAGGTAGACCGGGAAAGTAGCGTGCACGGCGAACCCGTGCGCGGCGGACGGCTCGCGGCGCAGCACGACCCGGGCGGCGCGTACGTCGACGGCGTCGCGCCCCGCCAGCATCATCGCCTGCAGCAGCACCCGCCCGACGGGCTCCTCGCGGGACGGCCACGACGCCTCGATCGTGAGCCGCTGCCGGGTGGACTGCGCCAGCCAGCGATGGATGACCTGCTCGTTGGCGGTGACCACCTGCTGGGTGGCCCACTGGGCGGTCACGCGGTCGGGGTAGGTGGCGGTACGGGTGCGCAAGGGGCTTCTCCCTCATGGGCCGGTACGGAGGATGGGGGCAGCACGGCGGATCGCATCACATCAGCGGAATGACCAGACCATCCCGACTTCCGTCTCCGACACGAGGACCAGGCCGAAGCCGAAGGTGCGCACGGAAAAGGAGTTCCACCCAGAAACCCGCCGGTAGTAGTCGCGGGTATCGCTGCCGCGCCCGGTGTTCGCAGGTCGCCCGACGCTCGTACATGTCGATCGCATCGGACCACGAACGCTCGTCGAGTTCGACCATCTCTGTCTCCTGCACCTCTGCTGCATTGTCATGACGGCACCTTGCCCCCCGCGCTCAGGTGGCGTCGAAGGACCAGAAGACCCCGACCTCGGTGTCGCACACCGCGACCATGCCCAGGTCCCAGTCGTAGCGGGAACGGGGGTTGCAGCCGGTGGTCATCTCGTAGAAGTCCGGATCGTCGACGCGGTTACCGGTCCGCACGTCGGGGAAGCCGGTGTTGGCGTAGAAGGACGTCTCGTGCGGGAAGCGGGAGAGGATCACCCGGGCCTTGCGCTCGAGTTCCGGCCGACGGGCCTCGAAGTGGTTCCGGGCACGTTCGTCCGGGACGTCCAGCCAAGTGGTGGACAGCATCACGAGCAGCCGCTCGACCGACGTGCGGGGCACGGTTCGCAGTGCGGCGCGCCAGGCCGCCGCGCCTTCCGGGTCCGAGGGCGGCGGGGCGAAGGGGAAGAACGGATCCTCCTGGCGCTCCTCCTCGCCTTCGTCGACGTCGATCCACCTCCAGTTCCGGGGATCCACCGCCCGCCGGCTCATGACCGCCGCCACGTCCTGCACCCAGTCCTGGTGCGCGCGGGGCCCCACCAGGACGTACGAGTAGCGCTGCTCGTACATGGTGAGTGCCTCGGCCCATGCCTCGGCGTCCGGCGTCGACATCGCGGCTCCCTTGACGATCGTGTTCTCCGAGTGACTGGATCCAGCCTATTTGGGCATGGAGGTGACCACGATGAAGGGCGGGTCGAGGCCGGCGTCGTACCGGAGGCGGGTGGCGACGCCGTGCGCGTCGGTCACCGGGCCCGCCTGGCCATTGACCATCCGTGAGGTGCGCCCGGTCACCGGGGCCACCGCAAGCGGGTTGTTGACGTCGGAACTCACCGAGCTGACCTGAAAGATCGGGCTGGCCGGTTGCGGCGGCGGGCCGGTCGCCAGCCATGCGTCGATAGCCCCGGAGTTCTGCCGGATGCACGCTTGGGTGTACTTCTGGGCCGAGGTCAGGTCCGGGAAGCTGGAGGCCGCCGGGATGCCGCTCTGATCACGCAGCCGCTGGAGCAGTTGGGCGTCGGTCTTGCCGACGTGCTTGTCGATGGTGTGGCCGCCGCCGAGGTCCTCGGCCATCGCCAGGTCGAGCGTGTACTTGTAGGGGATCGGGTTCTCCCCGTTGAGGATCTTGTGTTCCCGCTTGAACTCGTTCAGCGAGCGGCCCGCGAACGCCTCGGCCCTGGCCTCCTCCGCGAGGAACGTGGGGGTGCTCTTCAACGCCTCGTCCAGCTCCCACTCCAGCGCAAGCAGTGTGGTGGCGGCGTCACTGAACTTCTGTTGGTAGGCCTCGACAGCCTTGTCCGCAGCCGCCCGGTCCATGTGCTGCCGGAAGGTCAGCACCAGCTTCCCGAACATGGCGGTGCCGGCGAGTTGGAGCAGTTCCAGCGCGTCCAGTCCGACGGTCAGGTCCTCGACCATCTTCTTGGCGGCGGTCTTGGCGAGGTTGGAGGTGGTCTCCCTGCACAGGCGGGCGGCCTGGGCCAGGTCGTCGCAGGTCTTCTGCACGGTGTCGGCGGTGGTGTGCAGTACCTCGAGGATCGGCCGACGCTGCGCGGGCGCCACGTTTCCCGAGGTCTTCCAACTGCGGCCGCCCTGGTGGGGCTGGGCGATCTGGCCCTGCGCGTTCCGGCTGCGGCCCCAGGCGGTGGTCCCCCAGATCGACTGGCAGAACGATTTCATCGCGCTCTGCCACTCGTTGTTCCCGTGCGGGTCTGTCATGTAGTCGATGGCGGAGGTGAAGGTGTCCCCGGCCTTCAGCGCGGTGCCGCCGGCTTCCCGCCAGGCGGTGGCCATGCCCTTGAGGTCGTCCTCACGGGCTCCCGGGGTGATCTCATGGGTCTTGCCGAGGTTCAGCCCGTACTCGATGGCCGGCCGGATGACGTCCGCGAGGAAGTCCGGGATCTCGCCCATCGCCCCGGAGATCGCCCACGAGTCGGCGTCCTCGCCGGTCCCGGTCCACTTGATGTCGTTGATCTTCCCGTAGTCGGGCTTCTTGTCGATGACGACGGGAGGAGGGCGGCGGGGCGGCGGTCCCTGCATGCCGCGGGTGGACCAGTCCGCTGCCTGGTAGTTGTTGGCGGTCACGGTCAGGCCGACCGCCACGCCTCCGACGCTCAGCACGCCCGCCGCCCAGACCTGGAGGTACTTCTCGGCGATCTGCAGGTAGACCTTGGCGAAGGAGTCCGGTCCCGATCCGGTGCCCGCCGACTGGCTGTACTGGTTGAGCGCGCTCACCAGGTCGGTGGCGCCCTTGTCGTAGTCGAACTGCCCGTCGCGCACGACGGCCGACGTGTAGTACAGATGCGGCGGCTGTACGTCGAACCCGCTGCCCGCGTCGGGTGCCGCCGGCGTCAGCTGGTCCCGTTCCCGCTTGCGCTCGGCGGCGCTGGGACGGTCCGCCATCAGCCGGCCCCCCAGCCCCGCAGCACCGCCCGGTGCGCTGCCGCGTAGTTGGTGTGGCCGGTGGTGACGTACTCGTGGAGCCACTTCTGGGCTGCCTCGAGGTCCTGTGCCGAGCGGTCCCACTCGTCGAGTTTGCCGACGAAGACCTCCCGGGCCTCGCCCTGCCAGGACAGGACGACCGGCTCGACGCGGTCGTAGAGGGCCTCCACCTTCTCGCCCAGCTTCTTGAGGATGTCCTCCAGGTCGGCAGCCAGCTCTTGAAGCGTGGTGAAGGAGACGGATATGTGCTCGTCGGGCGCGGAGCCGGTCGACATGATCCCCCTGGTCTCGGTCTCGGTTCGTGAAGAACTGCGTGAGGAGAACTGCGTGAAGGGCCGTGCGGGCTACAGATCGTCGAGGCTGCTGCGCGGCGCCGTCGTCGGGGGCTCGGTGTTCGGGGTCGACAGTCGGTTCACCTCTCCGGCGACGTCCACCTGGATCTGCCTCATCTGTGCCAGCACTTCGAGGTCGTTCTGGGAAAAGCCGTCGCGGCTCAGCCGTACCGCTTCCTCCAGGAGTTTCATCACTTCGCGGATGCGTACGGCGTCCTCGGCCGCCGCCCGGTGGAAGTCGCGGTACGCCGACGCCGCCGGGCCGCGCCAGCCCGCCTCGATGCGGTCGACGATCCCGTCCATGCGCTGTACCTGCTTGTCCAGGTGATCCTGCATGTCGTCGAGGTCGGCGGCGAGTTTGGCGAGGTCCGTCGCGGACGCCCGCAGATCGGGGCTGCCGCCCTGTCCCGGCTGTCCTGAGCCAGCTCCGGGCACGCCCATGGTGTCCCTCCGTCCCCCGTCGCATCAGCAACCCAAGTCGCCCTGCCGTTGCGATGATTCTATAGATCGGTGGCGACCGCACACTTCCGCCCGCCGCCGGCCGCCGTCCCCTACCCCGCCCCCGCCACCCTGCGCGCCCGTCTCCGGGCGTCCCGGATCGCCACCGCCGTGCCGCCCAGGCACGCGACCAGGGCCGCCGCCGCCACGACCACGTAGACGGCGAGGCGGGTGTTGCGTTCGTCGGGGGTCTCGCCGATCCGGAACTTCGCGGGGGACGGGGCCTCGGCCTTGCCCAGGCCGTCCTTGGGGCTCGGGGACTCGACGGGACGGTCGTCCTCGGTGAGCGCTCGGACCGGGTCGACGACGCCCCAGCCGACCAGCCGGTCGTGGCCCGCGATCGTGCGTTCCGCGGTCTGTTCGATCTGGGCGACGATCTCGCGCGCGGTCCAGTCCGGGTGCCTCGCCTTGAGCAGCGCGGCCACGCCCGCCACGTACGGCGCCGAGAAGCTCGTCCCGTTGTCGGAGCAGTGGCCGCCCTGGGGGACCGTGGAGATCATGTCGACGCCGGGGGCCGCGACGCCGACGAAGTCGCCGGACTGGGAGAAGGAGGCGCGTTCGTTGTTGCGGTCCGAGGCGGCGACCGCGAGGACGCCCTCGTAGGACGCCGGATAGGTCTCCTTGACGTTGCCGCCGAGGCCGTCGTTGCCCGCCGACGCCACGACGACGATCTTCCGGTCCAGCGCCTCGTCGATCGCCAGCTCCAGGTCGGGGGACGGCTTCAGCGCGTTCGACGTGTCCTGGGAGATGTTGATGACCCCGGCCCCGGCCTGCACTGCGTAGCGGATCGCCGCGGCCAGGGACTTGGTGTCGCCGTGGCCCTCGGCGTCGTTCTGCTGGATCGGGATGATCGTCGCCTCGGGGGCCAGGCCCACGAAGCCGGTACCGTCGAGGGGGCGGGCCGCGATGATGCCGGCGACCTTGGTGCCGTGGCCGACGGTGTCCGTCGTGCCGTTCTCGTTGCCCCGCTCGATGGGGTCGCCGTTGTCGTCCTTGAGGTTCCTCGGCAGGAGGTTGCGGCCGGCCTTCACGTCCACCGCGTCGGTGAGCTGCGGGTTCTTGACGTCCACGCCCGTGTCGATGACGGCCACGCGGACGCCCTTGCCCTTGGACCGGCTCCACAGTTCGTCCAGGAGGACGCGTTGCAGGGCCCAGGGGCGGCCCGGGTACTCGCCGTTGGGGAACGTGCACTGGTCCGAGTAGGGCAGCTTGCCCGCCGTCGGCGCGGCCGTCGCGGCCTGCGCGGGCGGCGCGAGGAGCGTGGCGGTCGTCACGAGGGTCGCGGCCGCCACCAGCGTCGTACGCAGCGTGCTACGCAGCGCCATCGTCGTCCCCTCTCTCACGAGCCCTGGGGCTGGCGGGCCGCCGCCGTCGACAGTCGGGGGCCCGTGGGCAGGAACTCCGACCAGGCGGCCGGGATCGGCGCCGGGTCGACGTCCTTGTAGCCCAGCAGCGTCTGGGCCTGCTGCGCCTCCTGCTGGAGCTGCTCGCGCTGCTTGGCGGTGGTGCCGATGCCCGCGTCGTCCGTCGCGCTGTCGCCGTTGGACTGCAGGACGTAGCGCAGGCCGGTGTCGGTGACCAGGAAGACCGGGCCCGCCTTGGTCTCCTCGCCCTGGAACTGGCGGTAGAGCTGACCGGAGCCAGGCGTGACGTAGGCGCTGGAGGAGCCGGTGGGAAGTTGAGCCGGGAACTCGGTGCCCGCCCAGGTGCTCAGGGTCGTGGCGCCCGTCGCGGCGTTCACGCCGCGCAGGACGGTGCAGATCGTGCTGCGGCTCCCCGCGGCCGACGAGGCCTCGTTGACGGGCTCGGGGTCCCCGGTGGGCCAGCGCCGCTCGGTGCCGAAGGCCTGCCCCGGCACGATCGCGCCGGGGCTCAGCTCACGGGCGTGACCGGCCTGGCCGAGCGGGGCCAACTCCTTGCTGAACAGCAGGAGCTGGGCGACGAACGCGGACACGGGAGCGACCCGGCCGCTCAACACCACGTAGTACTGCTCCTTGTTGTTGTCGAACGCCTTGAGCACCATGCCGACGCGGTCCGCGGACGCGTCCAGCTGGCCGGGCGCGTCGGCCGCCGTGCCGGGCTGCCCGGGAACCGTCGGGAAGGCGATCGGATCACCCTGGTGCAGGGTCGCCAGCCACTCCGCGGACACCCGCTGGGGCTCCCGGCCGGAGCCGACGACCGCGCGCAGCAGCAACTCGTCGCTGTTGCCCACGGGGTACGCCGTGCCGTCCGCGTCGACGACGTAGCGCTTGCCGTCCGGGTCCGTCACATAGAGCAGTTGGCCGCCGTGGAGGCGCTCCGCGCCCTCGGTCGCGTCCTTCTCCCGTGCGGCCAGGACCAGCGCGGCCTTCTGGACGGAATCCCCGCCCCCCGCGCTCGGCCGCTCGCAGACCGCCCACCGCTTCGCGGTGCCCGCCTCGGACGCCGAGGGCAGCCGGTCGGGGGCGTACGGGATGCCGACGGTCACACCGTGCGGGATCTTGCCGTTGTCGAGGACGGACTCCGAGACGGTCACCACCTCGCCCTGGCCCTCGTCGAGGAGCAGTTTGGCGGAGGCCATGTTGAGGACCGGGTGCAGCTGGACCTCCTTGCCCGTCTTCAGGACGACGTAGCGCGTGGTCGACTTGCTCGCGACGATCACCTTGGCGTTGGGCACGTCCCAGCCCTTGGGCGCGGTGGGCTTGAACATCCCCCACGCCCCGAAGACCGCCATGACGATCACCCCGACGACGATGCCGGGCACGATCGAGCGCAGCGGGCGCGGCGCCCCTTCCTCCGAGCCGTCGGGCGACGGCTGGAGGAAGGCCGCGAGCATCCGGCGCTTCGCGAAGGTGTAGGCGTTGAGCTGGTCCCGCCGAGATGCCATCTGTCCCCGTCACTCCCCGTTTTCCGGCCGATCCGCGTGCTCCGCGACGCGGGTGGACCCGGCTCCCCGTCCGACGATGTCAGAGCGGCCACCTACTATGCCCGGTAACCGTCGGGACTTGGGGAGCGGGTAGGGTTCCTGGGCCGTCGAGTGCCCTGTGCGGTGCTGGAACACGGGCGAGTCGTGTACGGAACGGGGGGATGGAGTGAGGGCTTCGGGAACGGGCGTGCGCTCCGTCGGTCGATCGCGGAACCGGGGCTCCGCGGCGGCCGGTTCGCAGCCGCCGGAGCGGACCGGGCGGTCCGAACGGTCGTCGGCGGCGGCGGGCACGCTGTCGCACCGGGCGCGCGCGGGACACGGCGGGGCATTCCGGTTGCAACGCCTCGTCCTGCTGGAGATCGCGGCCGCCGTCCTGCTCGTCGGCTGGGTGAGCGGGCCCGTGGTGCTGGTGGCGGCCGGGGTGATCGCCGCCGTGCTGGTGGTCCTCGCCTTCGCCCGGCGGCGCGGCCGCTCGCTGCCGGAGTGGCTGTCCACGGCACGGGAGTTGAAGGCCCGTCGGCGCACGGCCGCCCGGCTGGAGATACCGCCGGGGACGGAACCGGGGTTCGGGCCGGCCGTGGAGTGCGATCCCGGGCTGCGCACGTACACGTACGGCGGCCGTGACCGGCGGCCGGTCGGGCTCGTCGGGGACGGCACGTTCGTCACCGCCGTCCTCCAGGTGGAGGCCGACGCGACCGCGCTGCGGGCCGAGCGCGGCCGGCAGCCGCTGCCGCTCGCCCTGGTGCGGGACGCCCTCGAGGTGGACGGCATCCGGCTGGAGTCCGCGCAGATCGTGCTGCACACCCAGCCCGCGCCCGCCCTGCATCTGCCCCGGCAGTCCGTGGCCGTGGCCAACTACGCGCCCCTTCAGGAGCAGACGGGAGCGCCGGCGGTCCGCATCACCTGGATCGCGCTCAAGCTGGATCCGGAGCTGTGCCCGGAGGCCGTGGCCGTCCGCGGGGGCGGGCTCGTCGGCGCGCAGAAGTGCGCCGTGCGGGCGGCGGACCATCTGGTGAGCCGGCTCACCGGCGCCGGGTTCCGGGCGACCGTCCTCGACGAGGAGGAGCTGACGGCTGCCGTCGCCACGTCCGCCTGCGCCAACCCGCTGGTGACGGCGGAGGCGGGGCGGACCGGGGCACTGGAGCGGCGGACCGAGGAGACGGGCCGCAGTTGGCGCTGCGACAACCGTCGCCACACCACGTACTGGTTGCGCCGGTGGCCCGCGCTGGGCGGCGACGGCCCCTCGCTGCCCCAGTTCGTGGCCCTGGTCACGGCCGTTCCCGCGCTCGCCACGACGTTCAGCGTCACCCTCGCGCGCGGTGACCGGCAGGAGGTGTCCCTGACCGGACACGTCCGGGTCACCGGCCGCAGCGACGACGAACTGGTGGCGGCCCGGCGCGCGGTGCAGGGCGCGGCCCGGCACACCGGCGCCGGGCTCGCCCGGCTCGACCGGGAGCAGGTGCCCGGCATGCTCGCGACGCTGCCCCTCGGAGGTACTCGATGACCGCGACGACGACACGGGCGGGCGGCGCGCCCGGCGAACCGGAGCCGTCCGCCGGCCGGCCCGGACGCCGGTCGCCGCGCAGCGGCTTCGGCCTGATCGGTCCGCGGCACGGACGGCACTCGGTGACCGTGGAGCAACTGGAGACGCTCGCGCTGCCCATCGGGGACGACGGCGTCGTCATCGGGGTCGGCGCCGACGGGCGTCCCGCCGTGCTGGGGATCAACCGGCCGACGCCGTACGACGTCGTCCTCATCGGCGGCCTGTGGACGGCGCAGGTCCTCGCGCTGAGGGCGGCGGCCACCGGCGCCAGGGTCGCCGTGGAGACGGGGCGGCCGCAGGCCTGGGTACAGATGGTGCACGCGATGGGCGGCGGACAGAACGGGCTGGCGGTGTACGAGGTCGGCCGGGTGCCCCCGCAGGGCGCCTCGGCGGGCACACCCGTGTTGGTGGTGCGGGACTGCGGTATGCGCCCGCCGCGCGGACGCGTCGCCTCCGGGCCCTGGCAGTCCGTGCTGACGTTGCTGCCGTACCTCAGTCCCGTCGCCCCGCGGCTGATCCGGCAGGCCCGGCTCGTCGGCGTGCAGCAGATCTCGCCGGACGAGGCCGCGGAGCTGGGCCGCGCGCTGGCTTTGCCCCGCGGGGACGTCGAGGCGCTGCCCACGCTCGCCGAGGGCTTCACCCTGTGGTGCGGCGACCGGGACCGGCAGTACGTGATGACACAGCCCACCGACGCGGAGATCGGTTTGCTCGGCACGCCGCGGCGGATGGACTGAGGCGGCCGAGGCGGCTTCTCCCTTCACCCGCACGGCACTTCGGGGGCTATGCCCGTTTTGCCGACCGGTCCGGCGCGCCCACGCAGTTGTTTCGCTGAGCTCCTGACGTGGTGGACTGGTGCCCAGGGGTGGGCGGGCCTGCCGATGCGGGCCGTCTGGTGATTAGGCTGGTACGGGGCGCGATGCGGAAACCGTGGGTTGGGCGTCGGCGTCTCCGGGGGAGGGCCTGTGCATCCGACTGCGTCGGGCGGCCTCGAACCCACTTCGGACGACAAGTAACGGTCGCTTCGGCACGGCATGAGGGTGCTCGACCACACCAGGAGGAATTGTGAGCAGCGATCGGGACGGGATCCGCGGGGGCTGGGCCACACCCGGCGATGACCAGCCCGACGCGGAGGCCGTCGTCGAGGCGACAGGTGAGTTCACCGTCGACTACGCGCCGCCGGCTTGGTACACGCAGAACGCGGGCGGCGGTGCGACGCCGGGGGCGGGCGTGGCGGCGGGCACGGGGGCGGTCACCCCTGGCGCACCGTTCCCTCCGGCCCCTCCGGCCGCACCACCGGCTCCGACCGGCCCGGCCGCACCGGCCGCCGCCCAGCCCACGGCACCGACACCGACACCGGCACCGACACCGACACCTGGCGGCCTGGTCACGCCGACCGGCCCGGCCGGTCCGGCTGCTCAAGGCGCTCCTGGCGTACCGGTCGCTCCCCCTGCCCCGGCTCCCGCGGCTGCTCCTGGCGCGCCGGTCAATCCCGCTGCCCCGGCTCCCGCGGCTGCTCCCGGAGTACCGGTCGCTCCCGATGCCTCAACCACCCCGGCTGCTCCCGGAGTACCGGTGACTCCCCCTGCCCCGGCTCCCGCGGCTGCTCCCGGAGTACCGGTCGCTCCCGATGCCTCAACCACCCCGGCTGCTCCCGGAGTACCGGTGACTCCCGCCGCCTCGGCTTCCGCGGCTGCTCCGGGTGCACCGGTCTCTCCGGCTGCCCCGGTGGCTCATGGGATGCCCCTCGCTCCGGCGGCTCCCGTCGCGCCCGGCACTCCCCCTGCCCCGGCCGGTCCCGGCGTGCCCGGCACTCCCGTTGCCCCGGTGGCTCACGATGTGCCGGTCAGTCCTGTCGGCCCGGTGGCGCCGGCGGCGCCGGTCGCTCCGCCTGGTCCGGTGGGTACTGGCGGGCCTGCCGTTCCGGGGTCGGTCGCCGTGCCCGGCCTTCCGGTGGGCAGCGGGTTCGAGCCGCAGCCTCAACCGCAGCAGTCCGAGGCGCAGTGGGGGCCCGCCGCGGACGCCGAGGACGGCGGCTCCGACAACGGAGACCTGGAGAGCCCCGCCACGATGCGCTTTTCCGCGGCCGCGCTCAAGCAGGAGATCGCGGCGCACGCGGCCACCGCGGCGCAGGCCGAGCCCGAGAAGCCCGCGGAGCCGGACTACGAGGCTGTCGAGGCGACCGCGGAGGCCGTGGACTCCCCGGAGCCCGCGGAGGCCACCGCCTCTCCTCCCACCGAGGACGCGGAGGCGGTCGGCACCGATGCCGATGCCGACGGTGCGGTCGCTGAAAGCGACACCGGCGCCGAGGAAGTTGTCGACGTTCAGGACGCGGCGCATGAAGGTGCCGCCGTCGTCCAGGATGCGGTCTCCCCGAGTGACTTCCTGCTCAACGAGCCCTCCGACGCCGTCCCCCCGGCTGCCGCCGAGCCGCAGGACAGCGTGCCTCAGGACGCCGTCCCCGCCGCGCCGCCCGCCTGGACTCCCCCGCCGGCCCCGCAGAGCGAGCTGCCTCCGCTGCCGCCGTCGTACCAGCCCGCGGCACCCGCACCGGCGGCGCAGTGGCCGGCCCAGCCGCAGCCGTCCGATGCGGTGCCCGCGCCGGCCCAACAGCCGCCGGTGCAGCCGCCCGTGCAGCCCCAGGCAGCCCCGCCCGCGCCGGTCGGCTGGAACCCGCCCGCCCCCGAGCCCACCCCGCAGCCCGGCTACGGCTTCCCCCAGCCGCCCGCGTCCGCACCCGCACCCGCGCCCGCACCGGTGGCGCAGCAGCCGCCCGCCCCGCAGCCGGGCTACGGCTTCCCCCAGCAGAACGCGGGCCCGGCAGCACCCCCCACCCCGGACGCCCAACCCCAACCCCAGCCCGGCGGCTACGGCTTCCCCCAGCCCAGCGGCACCCCCATGCCCACCCCGCCAGCCACCCCCGGCGGCTACGGCTTCCCCCAGCAGAACACCGGCCCCACAGCACCCCCCACCCCCGACGTCCAACCCCAACCGACACCCCCGGCCCCCCAGCCCGACGGTTACGGCTTCCCGCAACCCGGTGGCACCCCCATGCCCACCCCGCCAGCCACCCCCGGCGGCTACGGCTTCCCCCAGCAGAACACCGGCCCCACAGCACCCCCCACCCCCAATGCCCAACCCCAACCGGCACCCCCGGCCCCCCAGCCCGACGGTTACGGCTTCCCGCAGCCGCCGATGCCTCAGCAGCCGCAGGCTCCGGCTCCGGCTCCGCAAGCGCACCCCGGGTTTCCGCCGCAGGCGGACGGGCAGCCCCCGGCCGCCGCGCCGCAGGGGTTCCCGGGGCAGCCGCCTCAGGCTCACCCCGCACCGCACGTCCACGGCCCCGACGCGTCGCAGATTCCTCAGCAGCCCGTCGATCCTCGGGCCGGGGCCGCCTGGCCGCAGCCGATCCAGCATGATCAGCGGCAGCCGGTGAACCCGGGCGCCGCGCCGCTGGGTTACACGGCCGCCGTGGAGCTGTCCTCCGACCGGTTGCTCAACAACAAGAAGCAGAAGGCGAAGAGCGGCCGGCCGAGCGCCGCGCCCTCCCGCTTCAAGCTCGGCGGGAAGAAGGAAGAGGCCGAGCGGCAGCGGAAGTTGGAGCTGATCCGGACGCCGGTGCTGTCCTGCTACCGGATCGCGGTCATCAGCCTCAAGGGCGGCGTGGGCAAGACGACCACGACCACCGCGCTCGGCTCCACCCTCGCCACCGAACGCCAGGACAAGATCCTCGCGATCGACGCCAACCCGGACGCCGGCACCCTCGGCCGCCGCGTGCGTCGCGAGACCGGGGCGACGATCCGTGACCTCGTCCAGGCGATCCCGTACCTCAACTCGTACATGGACATCCGGCGGTTCACCTCCCAGGCGCCGTCCGGCCTGGAGATCATCGCCAACGACGTCGACCCGGCCGTGTCCACGACCTTCAACGACGAGGACTACCGGCGCGCGATCGACGTGCTCGGCAACCAGTACCCGATCATCCTCACGGACTCCGGCACCGGTCTGCTCTACAGCGCCATGCGCGGGGTGCTCGACCTCGCCGACCAGCTCATCATCATCTCCACGCCGTCCGTGGACGGTGCGAGCAGCGCCAGCACCACGCTGGACTGGTTGTCCGCGCACGGGTACGCGGATCTCGTGTCACGGTCCATCACCGTCATCTCCGGGGTGCGCGAGACCGGCAAGATGATCAAGGTCGACGACATCGTGTCGCACTTCGAGACCCGCTGCCGCGGTGTCGTCGTCGTGCCGTTCGACGAGCATCTGGCCGCCGGCGCGGAGGTCGACCTCGACATGATGCGGCCGAAGGTGCGGGAGGCGTACTTCAACCTCACGGCGATGGTCGCGGAGGACTTCATCCGCCACCAGCAGCGTCAGGGGCTGTGGACCAGCGACGGCAACCCGCCGCCGATGGCCGCGCCGCCGATGCCTGGCCAGCAGATGCCAGGCCAGCCGATGCCCGGACAGTCCACGCCCGGACAGCCTTATCCGCAGCAGCCCGGCCAGCCGTACCCCCCGCAGGGGCAGCAGCCCCAGGGGCAGCCCTACCCGCAGCAGCCGCAGCAGCCGCACCCCGGGTATCCGCCGCCCGGCTACGGCTACCCGCATCAGCCCCAGCCGCCCCAGCAGTAACCCGTACATGCCGAAGGGCGGCCGGTGTCACCGGACACCGGCCGCCCTTCGGGCTTTCCGTTCGGGTCGAGGTCGGCTACTGATCAGCCGCCGCGACCAGTTCCCGGCAGCGCTTCACGTCCTGCGCCATCTGCTCCAACAGGCCCTCCAGCGAGTCGAACTTCGCCTGGCCGCGGACGAAGGCGAGGAAGTCGACGGCGACGTGCAGGCCGTAGAGGTCGAGGCCGACGCGGTCGATGGCGTAGGCCTCCACCGTGCGCTCGGTGCCGTCGAACTGCGGGTTCGTGCCGACGGAGATCGCGGCCGGCATCACCTCGCCGTCCGCGTGCAGCCAGCCCGCGTAGACGCCGTCGGCCGGGATCGCGGTGTGCGGCAGCGTCTCGACGTTGGCGGTCGGGAAGCCGAGCTCCCGCCCGCGCTGGGCCCCGCGGACCACGACGCCCTCCACCCGGTGCGGGCGGCCCAGGATCTCCGCCGCGCCCTCGACATCGCCCTCGGCGACCAGCCGCCGGGTCAGGGTCGAGGAGAACGGCTGCCCGCCCCCCGCCTCGCCGCACAGCACCAGGTCGACGACCTCGACGTCGAAGTCGTAGACCTTGCCCTGCTCGTGGAGGAACTCGACGTTGCCCGCGGCCTTGTGGCCGAAGCGGAAGTTCGGGCCCTCGACGACGGCCTTGGCGTGCAGCTTGTCGACCAGGACCTTGACCACGAAGTCCGCCGGGGACAGCTTCGAGAACTCGGTGGTGAAGGGGAGGATCAGCAGCGCGTCCACGCCGAGTTCCGCCATCAGCTCGGCGCGGCGGTGGTGCGGGGCGAGCAGCGGCGGGTGACTGCCGGGGCGGACGACCTCGCTGGGGTGCGGGTCGAAGGTGACGACGACGACGGGGACGTCCAGTTCACGGGCGCGGTCCACGGCGTGTCGGATGATCAGCTGGTGTCCGCGGTGCACCCCGTCGTAGGAACCGATGGTGACGACGCTGCGTCCCCAGTCCTCGGGGATGTCCTCCAAGCCACGCCAGCGCTGCACTGTGACCGCTCCTCGAACCCGTGTCCGTATTTACCATTGCCTCTTACGCAGGTCTAAGGGTGCCATGCCAGGTGCCTGCGGCCCGCATCGGCATGGGGCCTGTGACCCGACGCACGGACTCGGGGCCGGACGGTCACGCGGGCACCCGTACGCCGGCCAGGTTCTCGATCGTCCGGCGGGCGCTGGGGCCGACCACGACCGCCCACTCCCCCGGCGCCTCCGTGAGCCAGTCCACCACCTGTGCGGCGAAGCCCGGCACCTGCCGTCCGAGCTCGACCAGGCCGTGGTCGAAGCGGGTCGCGCCGTCCGGGGTGCGCACGAGGAGCAGGCCGGTGCGGTGGACGAGCTCGCGCAGTTCCTCGCCGGTGCGCCAGACGGCGGTGTGCAGGACGGCGTCCAGGACGGCGGGGTCCCGTTCGTGCGTGAGGAGGTGCTCCAGGAGCTCGCGGCGCAGGGGACGCGACTCCGGGGCGCCGGGCGCGGCCAGCACTCCGGCCAGGGCGGCCCGCACCTGCTCGGGGCGGTCGCCGTCCAACAGGCCGGTGACCAGCGGGTGGAGGACGGCGCGGGCGGCGGGGCCGTGGTCCAGGCGCCGGTCGACGTACCCGGCCACGTGCCCGGCGGTCTCCGGCCGCCGCTCCAGCGCCTCCCGCACGATCGTGGCGACCCGATGGGCCAGTGCGGGCGTGGTGACGTCGGCGAGGGCGCGCAGGACACTGCCCTCGTCGGCGCGGTCGGGGCCGTGCAGACGGCGTCGGAAGGCGTCCAGGACCGGCTCGGGGTGGGTGCTCAGGGCGGCGAGCAGCGCGCTCGGCGGCAGCTGCGGGTCACCGGCCGCGAACCGCTCCAGCGCCTGCGGGAGGTACGGGGAGCGGGTCTCGGGGTCGCGGACGAGAAGGGCGAGCGCGCCGCCGTGCAGAGGGCCGTCGGCGGGTCGGGCGAGCAGGGCGAGGGCCGCGTAGCGCAGCAGCCTGCGGTCGGCGTCGCTGCGGATGTGCGGGGCGACGCGCAACCCGTACGTCACGGCGGCGGACCGCCGGGCCGGGCGTTCGTCGTGCGACCACCGGTCGACGGCCCGGCAGAGCGCGGACGGCTCCTCCTCCGCCAGGACGGCGAGCAGTTCGTCGGCGCGGGGGTGCGCGCAGTCGACGAGGAGTTCCGTGAGGTCGTCCGGCGCCCGGTGCCGGTGGGTGTGCAGCAGCGCCTGCGCGGCGGTGGCCACGGTGGCGTTCGGGGTCGCGGGCAGCGGCCGCTCGTCGTCGAACCAGTGGGTGAGATACGGCTGGACGGCGGTGGGGTCGGCGGCGAGGAGCCGGGCGACGGCGTCGAGGTAGCGGGGCGCGTCCGCGTCCTGCGGAGCGCCGTCGGCGAGGACCAGGCGGCGCAGGAGGTCGAGGCGGGCATCGGGCGGCAGGGCCAGCTCGGTCCAGAAGGCGGGGCCGAAGTCCGCGAACCGGCCGTGCCCCTCCGCCCCGGCGCCGATCAGGTCCGCGAGCAGCCGCAGGACACCGGTGTACGGCGTCGCGTCGGGGACCCGCCGCAGAGTTTCGGTGAGCAGCCGGGCGGCCCACCACGAGCTCGGCTCGGCCTCCAGGGCGTGGGTCAACTCCCTTAGTTGAGCGGCGAGTTGGTGCGGGCCCTGCTGGCGGGCGAGGAGCAGCAGGGCTTGGACGACGGGGCCGATGCGGTGGTGCGGGACGGGCAGCGGACGGCCGCCCTCCGGTGCGCGACGGCGGTGGACCAGGGCGCGCAGCGCCTCGCCCAGGTCGAGGTGGACGCCCTGGATCCAGTCGGCGAGTTCCTCGTGGGCGAAGCGGTACCCGCGGCCCGCCGGCACGAGGAGGCCCTCGGCGAGGACGGCGGACGCCCAGCCGGTGCCGCCGCCGAGCCGGGCGGGTGCGAGCCCCCAGGGGAACACCGCCTCGAACGAGGCCCGGTCCAGCTCGCCCTGCCCCGGTCCGAGACTGCGCCGGGCGGCTTCGTGCACCTGGCCGGAGACCTTCGCCGCGAGGCGTCGTACGGCGGTGCCGCGCAGCCCGTTCTCGGCGGCGAGGCGGACCGCGACGCGCAGGCACATCAGGTCGAGGTGGGCGGCGAGGACGTCGTCCCGGTCGACGGGCGTCGAGGCGGGCGGGCCGGGGAGGGCGGCACGGACCTCGGAGAGGAGACGGAGGGTGAGCGGGTGCCGGTCGTCGGGGGCGGCGAGCACGGTCTCGGGCACGGAGTAGCGGGCGCGGGCCTCGCACGCCTCGTCGGGGGTGAGGTCGCCGAGACGGACGCAGGGCGGGAGCGGATCTCCGGGCGCGACGCCGCCGTACAGCATCTCGGGCGGGAACTCCGCTCCCGCCCGCTCCCAGTACTCGCCCCGGCAGGCCACGACCAGCCGCGCCCCGGTCTCCCGCAGCCACTCCGCCGTGCCCTCGGTCCAGTCGGCGAGCCGGTGCGCGAGGACCGGGGGCATCTCCTCGGGACCGTCCAGGAGCAGCAGCAGCGGGCTTCCGACGGCCCGTGCGAGCCGGGCGATCCGCTCGGGGGTGACATCGCCTAGATCGGCGCACCCCCACGAGCCGGCGGAGGCCGCCACGATGCGGGCCGCGCGGGCGAGGGTCCGGCGGGCGGCGTCGGCGAGGGAGTCGTCCTCGTCCCTCAGGTCGGCGCCGCGCAGCCACAGGGTGGGGGCCGGCGGTGCGCCCCGGTTGCGCCGGGCGGCGAGGGCCGCGAGTTCCGTCGTCCGGCCGCTGCCCGGGGTGCCGACGAGGCCGAGGACGGCCGCCGGGCTCACCGCGAATCCGGCGAACTCCCGTGCGGGGGCTGCGCGTTGGACCGGCGGCGGCTCGGTGGTGCGGGAACCGGCCCCGGTGTGGCCGGACAGCGCGCCGGGCGGGCCGTCCGAGCCGACGGAGGTGGCCGTGAGCTCCAGGATGCCCGCCAGGTTGAGATCGGCGCCGTACGCGGGCACGGTGGCCGCGTTGCGAGCAAGCAACTCGACGAGCGGCCCGCTGCCGGCCGGAGCGCACGCCGGTGGGGTGAAGGTGTCACCCGCCCCCGCGGGCACCGTCTCCGTCACGCCGGCACCGGCCGCGGGGTTGTCGTCCTCGGACCCCGGAGCGTCGTCGGGCGCCAGAGCGTCGTCGGGCGCCAGAGCGTCGTCGGGCGCCGGTTCGTGCGGGCGGAGCAGCACCGCGAAGCCGGTGTCGCGGTGGCCGGAGCGCAGTGCCGTGCCGACGACGGCGACGACCGCGCCGGTCTCGGCGTCGAGGACCGGTCCCCCGGCCGCTCCCCCGCCGAGCCGCAGCGCGTCCCGGCCCGCCGTGCCGATGGCCAGTTCCAGGGCGCCGTCGAGGACGTGGCGGCGGTCGGTGGCCGTGTACGTCACCGACGTCTCGGTCAGCGCCCGTGCCTCGCGCCAGCAGCCGGCGGTCAGCCGGACGTATCTGCCGGTCTCGACGCCCTCCCGCACGGTCACCGGCAGCGGGTCCGCGCCGAGGCCCTCGGTGCGCACGAGCGCCAGGTCGAGCTCCGGGAGAGGGGTGACCGCGTCGGCCGTCACGACACAGCTGCGGTCGTCGGCGGCGTACAGCACGAGCCGGGGCAGGCCGTCGACGGCCTCATGGCTGGTGATCACCGTGCCGAGGTGGTCGGCGACGAAGCCGGTGCCGCGCGGCCGGCCCGCGAGGTCGCGGATGCGGACCAGAGCGGCGTCCTGGGGGGCGTCCCGAGACGTGTCCCGGGGTGTGCCGCCCCGAGGGGAGTCGTGCCGCGGTGTCCGCGGGCCCCGTCCCGCCATCGCCGTACCTCCCACCGCGCCCGCGTGCCCTCTGTCCGACGGTAGGGGCGGGATGATCAGCGGGACAGATCACGGAACGAACGCGCCCCCCTGCACTCCCTCGGTTCACTCCGAGCGCCTGCCCGGACGGGTGAATGAACGGGGGACGTTGGATACACCCTAGGGGTGGGGGAACCGAGGGGGGACCGTGGAGCGGCGGCGCAGCACAACCCCGTGTTCGCCGCTCCACGGGCACGAAGACCGACAGAGGCGGGAAGCTCTCAGCCGAACACGGCCAGGCTCTTCGCCTTGCTCTTCTGTTCCTCCACCAGCGCCAGGAAGCGGTCCTCGGGGTCGAAGACGGCCACGGCGCCCGCGCCCGCGTATTCGTCCGGCATCTCCAGGCGTACGCCGTTGAGGAGCAGCCGGGCGCGCTTGGCGTCCACGTTCCAGCGGGGGAACGCGGCGGTGGCCGCTTCGGCGATCGGCATCACGGTCAGCTCCTGCTGGAGCTGGTCGAGCGTCTTCGCCGAATCCAGCTTGTAGGGGCCGACGCGGGTGCGGCGCAGAGCGGTGAGGTGACCGCCGACGCCGAGGTCGCCGCCCAGGTCGCGGGCGAGGGCACGGATGTAGGTGCCGGAGGAGCAGACGACGGACACGACCAGGTCCAGGACCGGGGTGCCGTCCTCGGCGACGGCGTCGCGGACGTCGTACACCGAGAAGGAGGAGACGGTGACCGGGCGGGCCGGGATCTCGAAGTCCTCGCCGTCCCGGGCGCGCTTGTAGGAGCGGACGCCGTCGATCTTGATGGCGCTGACCTTGGACGGCACCTGCATGATGGCGCCGCTGAGCTTGGCGATGCCGGCGTCGATCGCGTCCCGGGTGACCTTCGAGGCGTCCGTGGACCCCGTGATCTCGCCCTCCGCGTCGTCGGTCAGGGTCGTCTGGCCGAGCCGGATCGTGCCCAGGTACTCCTTCTCGGTGAGCGCGAGGTGCCCGAGGAGCTTCGTGGCCTTCTCGATGCCGAGGACGAGGACTCCCGTGGCCATCGGGTCGAGCGTGCCGGCATGGCCGACGCGGCGGGTCTTGGCGATCCCCCGCATCTTGGCCACGACGTCGTGCGAAGTGAAGCCCGACGGCTTGTCGACGATGACAAGGCCGTCGGGCGGGGTCTGCTTGTGGTTCATCAGGCGGAGTCGTCCGTCTCGTCCTCGTCACCGGGCTTCTTGTACGGGTCGGCCCCGCCCGCGTAGCCGGCGCCCGCGGACGCCTCGCGGACCTTCTCGTCGGCGGCGCGCGCCTTGTCGAGGAGGTCGTCGATGGTGCGGGCGTTGTCCGGCAGGGCGTCGGCGACGAAGGCCAGCGTCGGCGTGAACTTCACACCGGCCGCGCGGCCCACCTCGGAGCGCAGGATGCCCTTGGCGCTCTCCAGGCCGGCGGCGGCGGCCGCCCGCTCCTCGTCGTCCCCGTACACGGTGTAGAAGACGGTCGCCTCCCTGAGGTCACCCGTGACCCGGGTGTCCGTGATGGTGACGTGGGAGCCGAGCCGCGGGTCCTTGATCCCGCGCTGCAGCTTCTGGGCCACCACCTGCTGGATGAGGTCCGCCAGCCTCTTGGCGCGCGCGTTGTCGGCCACTGGTCCGTCTCCCGTTCTTGTCTCTTCTTGCGTTCTCTGGTCGGTCAATCGTCTTCGCCGTGGATACGGCGTCTGACCGACAGCAGCTCCACTTCGGGGCGGCCTGCGACCAGTCGTTCACACCGGTCCAGTACATCGGTCAGATGCTCCGCGTCACCGGAGATCACGGCAAGGCCGATCTTGGCCCTGCGGTGGAGGTCCTGGTTGTCCACTTCGGCCGCGCTCACCGCGTACTTGCGCTGGAGCTCGGCGACGATGGGACGGACGACGGAGCGCTTCTCCTTCAGCGACCGTATGTCGCCGAGGAGAAGATCGAAGGACAGAGTCCCCACGTACATGTGTAACCGGTTCACCCGCCGGTACGGGCTCGACGGCCCTGCCGCCATGGGACAGGGACATCAAGAACGGTACAACGATCCCGGCGGGCGCTCGACGGAGTTTTACCTCGTGCATGCGTCCTGTGCGCCGCCGGACGCCGCACCGGCCGACGGGAAGCGATCCCCGCCGGCCGGTGCGAACCATGGGTGCTTACACCCGCGGCTTCTCGCGCATCTCGTACGTCGCGATGACGTCGTCGATCTTGATGTCGTTGAAGTTGCCGAGGTTGATACCGCCCTCGAACCCTTCGCGGATCTCGGTGACGTCGTCCTTGAAGCGACGCAGCCCGGAGATGGTGAGGCTCTCCGCGATGACCTTGCCGTCGCGGATGAGGCGCGCCTTGGTGTTGCGCTTGACCTCGCCCGAGCGGACCAGGACACCGGCGATGTTGCCCAGCTTGGACGACTTGAAGACCTCGCGGATCTCCGCCGTGCCGAGCTCGACCTCCTCGTACTCCGGCTTCAGCATGCCCTTCAGGGCCGCCTCGATCTCCTCGATGGCCTGGTAGATCACCGAGTAGTACCGGACGTCGACGCCCTCGCGCTCCGCCATCTGCGCGGCACGACCGGCCGCACGGACGTTGAAGCCGATGACGATGGCGTCGGAGCCGGTCGCCAGGTCGATGTCCGACTCGGTGACCGCACCCACACCGCGGTGCAGGACGCGGATGTCGACCTCTTCGCCGACGTCGAGCTGGAGCAGCGAGGACTCGAGAGCCTCCACCGAACCGGACGCGTCGCCCTTGATGATGAGGTTGAGTTCCTGCACCAGACCGGCCTTGAGCGCCTCGTCCAGGTTCTCCAGGGAGAACCGGACTCCACGCCTGGCGAAGTTGGCGTTGCGCTCACGCGCCGCGCGCTTCTCGGCGATCTGACGGGCCGTGCGGTCCTCCTCGACGACGAGGAAGTTGTCGCCGGCGCCCGGGACGTTGGTGAGACCGAGGACGAGGACCGGAGTCGAGGGACCCGCCTCTTCCACGTTCTCGCCCTTGTCGTCGAGCATCGCGCGGACACGGCCGTACGCGTCGCCGACCACCATGGTGTCGCCGACCCGCAGGGTGCCTCGCTGAACCAGGACGGTCGCGACGGCGCCTCGGCCACGGTCGAGGTGGGACTCGATCGCGATGCCCTGCGCGTCCTGCTCCGGGTTGGCCCGCAGGTCGAGCGAGGCGTCCGCGGTCAGGACCACGGCCTCCAGCAGGCTCTCGATGTTGAGGCCCTGCTTGGCGGAGATGTCGACGAACATCGTGTCGCCGCCGTACTCCTCGGCCACCAGACCGAACTCGGTGAGCTGACCGCGCACCTTGGTCGGGTCCGCGCCCTCGACGTCGATCTTGTTGACCGCGACCACGATCGGCACGTCGGCCGCCTTGGCGTGGTTCAGCGCCTCGATCGTCTGGGGCATCACACCGTCGTTGGCCGCCACCACGAGGATCGCGATGTCGGTCGACTTGGCACCACGGGCACGCATGGCGGTGAACGCCTCGTGACCCGGGGTGTCGATGAAGGTGATCCTGCGCTCTTCACCGTTGACCTCGGTGGCGACCTGGTACGCACCGATGTGCTGCGTGATGCCGCCGGCCTCGCCCGCGATGACGTTCGTCTTGCGGATGGTGTCGAGCAGTCGGGTCTTACCGTGGTCGACGTGGCCCATGACGGTGACGACCGGCGGGCGGACGACCAGGTCGTCCTCGTCGCCCTCGTCCTCGCCGAACTCGATGTCGAAGGACTCGAGCAGCTCGCGGTCCTCCTCCTCGGGGCTGACGATCTCGAGGACGAAGTTCATCTCGTCCGCGAGGAGCTTCAGCGTCTCGTCGGAGACGGACTGCGTGGCAGTGACCATCTCGCCGAGGTTCATCATCACGCCGACGAGCGACGCCGGGTTGGCGCCGATCTTCTCCGCGAAGTCGGTGAGCGACGCACCGCGCGACAGGCGGACGGACTGTCCGTTGCCGCGAGGCAGCATCACGCCGCCGACCGACGGGGCCTGCATGGCCTCGTACTCCTGGCGCCTCTGACGCTTCGACTTGCGACCGCGACGCGCCGGGCCACCGGGACGACCGAAGGCGCCCTGCGTGCCACCACGGCCACCGGGACCGCCGGGACGACCGCCGAATCCGGGACGGCCACCGCCGCCGCCGAAGCCGCCGCCACCGCCGCCGGGGCCACCGCCGCCGGGACGACCGGCGAAGCCGCCGCCGCCACCGGGACGGGCGCCGCCACCGGGACCGGCCGGACGACCTGCGAAGCCGCCGCCACCGGGACGACCGCCGCCGCCGCCGGGACGACCCGCACCGCCGCCGCCACCCGGACCGCGGCCACCGGGGCCACCGCCGGGACGCGGGCCGGCAGCGGGACGCTGCGGCATCATGCCGGGGTTGGGACGCGGACCGCCGCCGGGACGCGGACCACCGGGGCCTGCGCCCTGCGGACGGGGCATGCCGCCCGGAGACGGACGGGAGCCGCCCGGAGACTGCGGACGAGGACCGCCGCCCTGGCCACCGGGGCCCTGCGGACGGGGACCGGCGCCGGGAGCGCCACCGGGACCGGCGGGACGCGGGGCGCCCTGCGGACGGGGCGCCTGCGGGCGCGCCATGCCGGCGTTGCCGCCGGAGGTGAAGGGGTTGTTGCCCGGACGCGGACCCGAGGGACGGGCACCGCCCGGACGCGGGGCACCGGCGCCACCGGGGCGCGGCCCCTGAGCGGCGGCCGGACGCTGGCCGCGGTCACCACGATCGCCGCGGTCACCACGGTCCTGACCGGGCGCGGGACGGCTTGCGGGGCGCGGCGCGCCGGGGCGCGGACCCTGCGAGGCCGGCCGCGGGCCGGACGACTGGGCCGGAGCGGCGGGGGCGGCCGGAGCAGCCGGCGGAGCGGTGAACTCCGGGGCGGCCGGGGCCGGACGCGGCGCGGGCTTGGGGCCCGGACGCGGACCGGGGGCCGCCGGCGCGGGGGCCGACGAGGCGGCCGGGGCGGCGGGAGCCGCCGGAGCCGCGGGCGTCTGCGCCACGGGAGGCTTGGGGGCGGCCGGCCGCGGAGCAGCCGGGCCCGGACGGGCCGCCTGCGCCGGGGAAGGCGCGCCGGGCCTGGGGGCAGCCTTGCGCGGGGCGGCCTTGCCGCCGCCCTGGAAGGCATCAGTCAGTTTGCGGACAACGGGCGCTTCGATGGTCGAAGACGCCGAACGGACGAATTCACCGAGTTCCTGGAGCTTGGCCATGACGACCTTGCTCTCAACCCCGAACTCCTTGGCGAGTTCGTATACCCGGACCTTAGCCACTTCGCTCCTTTTAGGTCCGGGTGTGTCCGGACCGTCGCTACTTCATGGGCGTACTCATCGCGTGCTCATCGAGTGCTCATCGCAATCTCGACCTACTTCCAACTCGCGGGGTACCAGAGCCGCACGGAGGTTCCGCGCGACGCCTTCTTACGGTGTTGCCTGTTCGGCAACGGTCGTCTGCTCGACGTACTGGCGCAACGCATTTGTGTCGAGCGCTCCTGGGGCTCGCAAGGCCCTCGTGAACGCCCGGCGGCGTACCGCCTGGTCGAAACAGACCGGGGCGGGGTGCACATACGCACCCCGGCCGGGCAGCGTACCGCGAGGATCGGGGACGCATGCGTCCTTGATCGCCACGATGCGCAGCAGCTCCGTCTTGGCCGCTCGCTCCCGGCACCCCACACAGGTGCGCTCAGGGCATGCTCCGGCGTGCGTCCGGCCAGACACGGCTAAGTCTACCTCCCCGCACCGACCTCACCCCTGTGGGGCAAGGATCGAACGGTTGTTGTCGTGATCTCAGCCGGTGCAGGCCGAGATCTATTCCCCGGACCTATTCGCCGGGCTGTTCGGTGTCCGGACGGATGTCGATCCGCCAGCCGGTCAGCCGGGCGGCGAGACGGGCGTTCTGCCCTTCCTTGCCGATCGCCAGCGACAGCTGGTAGTCGGGCACCGTCACGCGCGCGGAGCGGGCCGCGAGGTCCACCACCTCGACCTTGGAGACCCGGGCCGGGGACAGCGCGTTCGCCACCATCTCGGCCGGGTCGTCCGACCAGTCGACGATGTCGATCTTCTCACCGTTGAGTTCGCCCATCACGTTGCGCACCCGGCCGCCCATGGGGCCGATGCAGGCGCCCTTGGCGTTCAGACCCGAACGGGTGGACCTGACGGCGATCTTCGTGCGGTGACCGGCCTCGCGGGCGATCGCGGCGATCTCCACCGAGCCGTCGGCGATCTCCGGCACCTCCAGGGCGAAGAGCTTCTTCACCAGGGCGGGGTGCGTCCGGGACAGCGTCACGGACGGGCCGCGCACGCCCTTCGCCACCCGGACGACGTACGACCGCAGGCGCAGGCCGTGCGCGTACGTCTCGCCGGGGACCTGCTCCTGCACCGGCAGGATGGCCTCCAGCTTGCCGATGTCCACGAGCACGTTCTTCGGGTCGCGGCCCTGCTGGACCACGCCGGTGACGATGTCGCCCTCACGTCCGGCGTACTCGCCGAGCGTCGCGTCGTCCTCCGCGTCGCGCAGGCGCTGGAGGATCACCTGCTTGGCGGTGGTGGCGGCGATGCGGCCGAAGTCGGACGGGGTGTCGTCGAACGTGCGGGGCTCCTGCCCCTCTTCGAGGTCCTCGGGGTCCTCCTTCGCCCACACGGTCACATGTCCGGTCTCCCGGTTGAGCTCCACGCGCGCGTGCCGGCGGCTTCCCTCGGTGCGGTGGTAGGCGATGAGGAGGGCCGACTCGATCGCCTCGACCAGCAGGTCGAAGGAGATCTCCTTCTCCCGTACCAAGCCCCGCAGGGCACTCATGTCGATGTCCACGGCTACGCCTCCTCTTCCATCTCGTTCTCGTCGTTCTTGTCCTTGCGGTTGAACTCGACCTGCACGCGTGCCTTGTCGATGTCGCCGAAGGCGAGTCTGCGGGCGGTGGCCCTGCGGCCCTTCACGCCCGGCACCTCGAGGTCGAGTCCCTCGTCGTCCACCGTCAGGATCCGGGCGACCAGCTCGCCGCCCTCGGTGAGCTGGAACCGCACCAGCCGGTCGACGGCGCGCACATAGTGACGGTGCTCGGTGAGGGCGCGCTCCGCGCCCGGGGTGCCGACCTCGAGGGTGTACTCGCCCTCGCCCATCGCGTCCGTCTCGTCGAGCTTCGCCGAGAGCGCGCGGCTCACATCGGCGATTGCGTCGAGGTCGGCTCCGGTGTCGGAGTCGACGACGACGCTCAGCACCCTCTTGCGTCCGACCGAGTCCACGGTGATCTCTTCGAGATCCAGACCCTGGGAGGCGACGAGCGGTTCCAGGAGCTCTCGCAGCCTCTCGCTCTGGGTGGTGCTCATCCGGGTGACTCCTCGGCCGCGTGTGCTGTTGTGGGATGGGGCGCGTGTCTGGTCAAAGGGTATCCGGTCGCAAGGTGTGTTGCCGTCCATCCCGGGGCGCGGAGGGCGGGCGCGGCCGCGAACCGGCGGTGCCGCTGACCGGTGCGGGAGGGACGCGCGGGTACGGTGATCACGGGCCCGCCGCCCTTCCCGACCGTTGGTGTCTTCCGTCGAGTTCCCCGAGGACGTCTGCCGTGCCGTTCCCCCTTCCCAGAAGATCCGTGCTCGCGTCCGCCGCGGGGGCCGCGCTGCTCGTGGGCTGCTCCTCCGGCTCCGAGGAGGGCGAGGAGAGCGTGGGCGACAGCCCGTCGGCGTCCGAGCGGGCACGCGCGCGTGCGGCCCGGGAGAGCAACGGGCTGCTGGTGCGGTACGACGCCGTCCTCGCCGCCCGTCCGGCGCTGGCGGGGCTGCTGGGACCGCTGCGGGCGGAGGTCGTACGGCACGTGGAGGCGTTCGGCGGGACCGAGAAGGCGTCCCCGTCCCCTACGGCCTCCGCCTCCCCCACGGTCTCCTCCCCCACGACCGCCGCTTCGGCCGCGCCGTCCGCCGCGCCCGCGACCGAGAAGGACGCGCTCGTCGGGCTGGCCGGCGCCGAGCGGGCGCTCGCCGACCGCCGGGCCGCGGAGCTGGTGGACGCGCCGGGCGAGCTGGCCCGGCTGCTGGCCTCGGTGGCGGCGGCCGGCGCGGCCCACGCCTATCTGCTGACGGAGGGGACCCGATGACCGACGTGACGAACGAGGAGCTGACGGCGCTCCAGGCGGTGCTGGCCGCCGAGCACGCCGTCGTGTACGGGTACGGGGTCGTCGGCGGACGGGTCGACGAGGGACGGCGTGCCGAGGCGCGGGCGGCCTACGACGCGCACCGGGCACGCCGGGACGCGCTGATGCGCGAGGTGCGGGGCCTGGGCGCCGAGCCGGTCGCGGCGAGCGCCGGGTACGCGCTGCCGTTCGCGGTGGCGGACTCGGCCGCGGCGGTCCGGCTCGCCGCCGAGCTGGAGGACCGGGTGGCCGGGGTCTACTCCGACCTGGTGCGGGCGGCCGGGGGCGCACGGCGTTCGGACGCGGCGGCGGCGCTGCGGGAGGCGGCGGTCCGCGCGGCGCGCTGGCGCGGCGGGAGCGTAGCCTTCCCTGGTCTCGCCGAGCGGACGGGGCAGGCGGGGCCGACGGGTACGGATCCGGCCACGGCCTCGGTGACCCCGGCGGCGTAGCCGGGACAGGGAAGGGAACGACTCGCGCATGGCTTTCGAACCGCCGCAGCGTCTGGTCAGGGCGCTCGGTGAGACGGCACCGGACGGTGACGGCTGGTTGGAGAAGCTGCCGGAGGCGGCCCGACAGGCCGTCGCTCTACGCGAGTTGACCGTGGACCGGGTGCAGGTGCCGGGCGGCCGGACCAGTCTGGTCCTGCTGGTGCGGCACGCGGACGGGACTCCGGCCGTATTGAAGCTGGCCCCGCCCCGGTTCCGGCCCGAGGCCGAGCGGGCGGCGCTGGCGCACTGGGACGGGCTGGGCGCCGTCCAACTGCTGGAGCCCCCGCGGCCGCAGACCCAGTCGCAGCCGGCGGGGGCGCTGCTGCTGGAGCGGCTGCATCCCGATGTGTCGGTGCGGTCGCTGCCGGAGGCGAAGGCGCTGCTGGAGGCGGCGGGCACGTTGCGGCGGCTGTGGGTGGAGCCGCCGGCCGGGCACTCCTTCGGGAGCGTGGCCGAGCGGACCGGGCGGCAGGCGGAGGCGATGCGGGCGAGCGCGGACGCCGAGGTCGTCGTCCTCGTGGACGCGGCCCTCGCGGCCCGGGAGGAGTTGTTGGCGTCGGCCCCCGAGCAGCGGTTGCTGCACGGGACGTTCCGGCAGAGCAAGGTGCTGGCGGGTGAGCGGTCGCCGTGGCTGGCCGTGGGGCCGGATCCGGTGGTGGGCGAGTGCGCGTTCGATCTGGCCCGGCTGGTGCGGGATCGGGTGGAGGATCTCATCGCCTCGCCCTCGGGGGCGGCGACCACGCGGCGGCGGGTGCGGAAGCTGGCCGAGTCGTTGGAGCTGGATCAGGAGCGGGTGCGGGGGTGGACGCTCTTCCGGGCGGTGGAGTCGGGGGTGCGGGCGCGGCGGGTCGGGCGGTCCCGGGATGCGGAGCTGCTGCTGGAGTTCGCGAGCTGGCTGTAGCGGTGTCACGGGCGCCGGTCGTGCGGTGACGGGGCCGGGCAGCGCCCCTCCGCCGGAGGTCCCCGCAAAGGGGCGCTGGGGTCCGGCCGACGTGCCTCCCGAGCCTGCCGACCGGAGTCTCACGGGTCGGCCGTGCGCCGTCGGAGGTCGGCGGGCGCTGCGAGCAGGGCGCCCTCCAGGGCGAGCAGTCGTGTGTGCCGGAGGATGTGGGCGGCCTGGTCCGGGTCCCGGGGGCCGTCCCGTGGGAGTTGCACGGCGGCGGGGTCCTCGTGGGGGACGTGTGCGAACAGGGGGAGGTCGACGGGCGGGAGGCGCCAGGACAGCGGCCGTTCCCCGGCGACGAGCCGCAGCAGGTGCGTGCCGCCCGGTCCCTCGTCGGCGACCGGGGTGATGACGGCGCTCGCCGGGTGCAGTGCGGCGGGCCGGGCGAGGAGGTGCGCCCGACCCGCCGTCAGCCGGCCGGTGCCGGGGCGAGCCTGAGGGCGAGCACCGGGCAGTCGGCCGCGGCCCGACGGGCCCGCTTCGCGGTCCGTGCGGGGACGGGCGCGCCGTCGACGATCGGGTAGCCCCACTCGTCCAGGGTGATGTGTTCCGGGAGGAAGTCCGCGCAGAGGCCGTGGCCCTGGCAGGACGTCCAGTCGACGTCGATCTCGAGACGCTCGGCCGTGCTCATCGTCAGGCCTCCTGGGGGACGGGCAGCAGGGGGGTGTGATCGGTCGCGGTGCAGCGCCCTCGGGCGTGGGCGTCGACCTCGGCGGCGAAGGTCGTCAGGGCGCTGCGGACCAGACGGACGGTGCCGTCGGGGTGGTGACAGGCGCCTCGCCCCTCGACCAGGCCCGACCAGCGGGCGAGGTCGGCGCGCACCGTGCCCTGGGGGCCGGGGGCGGCGAGGGCGCGGAAGCCGGTGGCGATGCGGGGCAGACCGTTGAGGCAGGGGCCGCACTGGCCGGCCGACTGCAGGGCGAGATAGCGCAGGACGCGGGCGGTCTCGGCGAGGCCGCACCGGTCGACCGGGAGCGCGGCGAGCACTCCGGCGCCCAAGCAGCTTGAGTCCAGGGCGAGTCGGGCCGCCTCCCGGGCCGGGATCCAGGTGCCGTGGTAGCCGCCGACCAGGACCGCCTGGGCGCCCTCCAGGGGCAGCAACCGTCCGATGGACAGCCCGTAGGGGGCCTCCACCACCCGGGGTTCGCGGCCCGGCACATGGACCGTGCACAGGACACTGCCGGGCTGGGCCGGGGTGCCCGCCGTGCGGTACCAGTCGGCGCCGTAACGGGCGACCAGCGCGAGGTGGGCCAGGGTCTCCACGTTCTGCACGAGCGTCGGGGCCCGGTGCACCCCGCGCTCGCGGACCGGCGGGCGCTGGTGCGTGGGCAGGGCCGGCCCGCCGGAGACGTACCGGGCGAGGGCGGAGGCCTGCCCGGACAGGAACGACTTGGGCAGCCGGACCACCTTCACGGGCAGCGGGTCCGCGGTGCGCTGGGCCAGCGCCGATTCCAGCCAGGTCGCGCCGTCCTCGACGGCGATGCAGGCCTCCCCCGCGCCGATCACCCGGGCCGCCGTCTGGAGGCCGTCCAGGACGAGATGGGGCGACAGGCGCAGCAGGGTCTTGTCCTTGTGGCCGGCCGGTTCGCCCTCGGCGCCGTTGGCCACGACCACCGGAGCGCGGCCGGTGCGCCGGCCGGCCTCGGCGACGGAGACGAGCTTGCGGTAGGTCGGGAAACCGGCGCCGCCGCGGCCGGTGAGGCCGGACTCGGCGACCGTGCGGAGCACGCTCTCGGGGTCGCCGAGGACCAGGGGGCCGTAGCGCTGACGGTGGGTGGCGAGGTCGGCGGGGACGGCGCCGGGGGCGAGCAGCCGAGGAGGCATGTACAGGTCCGGGAAGGTCGTGGTCACGGTCGGGCTCCTTCGGCGGTGCGCAGGAGGGCTGCGGGGGTGCGGCGGGCGGCGCGGGCGGCATGCGCCAGTCGGGCTGCGCACGCGGCGACCGCGGTGGCGACGCAGGCGACGGTCAGCCAGGTCATCCAGTCGGCGCCGGTGTCCGTGCCGATGCCGATGCCGTGCACGAGGGCGACCGGCCAGGAGGCGTAGGCCAGCCAGTGGACGGCCCGCCAGGTGCGGTGGCCGAGGCGCTCGCGCAGCAGGCTGGTGACGAGGACGGCCAGCATCAGGTCGAAGGCGACCGTGCCGAGACCGAGCCAGAGGGGCTGGTAGTCGGAGACGAAGGGGATCAGGGCGTCGACGACCGTGATGTTCACGTAGCCGTCCACGGTCGCCGACGAGATGTGCAGGGCCAGGAAGGCGGTCGCGGAGAGCGACAGCGTGCGGTGCAGGCTCATCGTGCCGAAGCGGGGCAGACCGGGGACGCGGGCCTTGAGCCGCACCGCGACGCCGAGCAGGACGACGACCGTGAAGAGGACGAGGCAGACGGCGCCGGTGGCACGGTTGGCGTACCAGAGGGTCTCGGAGGTCACGCGGCCGCTCCCCGGGCCGAGTCGGTCGGCCAGCCCGGCGTGGTGACGACCAGGCCCTCCTGACTCACCAGCCGCGCCGGAAGGCCGAGCCGGGTCAGCCAGCGTTCCGCGCCCGCGCCCTTCACCAGGGCGGCCGTGGTCGCCGTGTTGGCGTCGGCGCAGGTGCGGGCGGCGACCGAGACCGTGCGCCACGGGGTGCGGACGGGGAGGCCGGTGCGGGGGTCGACGATGTGGTGCAGGTCGTGGCCGCTGCGGCGCCAGTTGCGGGCGGCGGTGCCGGAGGTGGCGAGACCTCCGCTGTGCAGGCCCACCGAGTCGTACGGGCCTTGGGCGGGCGTCTCGTCGACGGGTCCCGTGACGTCCTGGACGCGGATCTGCCAGCCGCCCGCCGGGGCCTCCCCCGCGACGGCCGTGTCTCCGCCCAGGCTCACCAGGACTCCGCAGCCGGCCGCCTCGGCCAGCGTCCTGACGGCGCGGTCGGCGGCCCAGGCCTTGGCGGTGGCGCCCAGATCGAGGCGGACGCCCTCGGGGACGGTGACCGTGCCGGTCGCGCGGTCGAGGCGCACGGTGCGCCAGCCGGGGGTGCGTCGGACCGTGAGCCGGACCGGACGGTCGTCCTCGCGGACGAGCTGGAAGTCGCGGTCGTAGCCGATGGCGTCCATCGCGGAGCCGACGGTGGGATCCACGGCTCCGTCGGTGGCCTCGGCCGCGCGCAGGGCCACGTCGAGGGCCTCGGCGAGCAGCGGGCTGACCCGGACCGGGCGGCCGGCGGCGGTGTCGAGGGCGGCCAGCTCGGAGTCGGCGCGGAAGCGGCTGCAAGCCGCGTCGACCTCGGCGAGGTGCCGGGCCAGGAGCAGGTTGCAGGACTCCAGCAGGGCCGGGTCGGTGACGACCACGCGGACCGTGGTGCCGAGCGCCCGCCACTGCGCGGCGGCCGTGGTGCGGGACGCGAGCGAGGTACTCATCACGACGCTCCCGACGTGGAGTCGGTGGAGCCGCCGGAGGACGACGAGGACGAGGTGAGACCGCTGTCCGAGCTGTCGGAGCTGCTGGAGCCGTCGGAGCTCGTCGAGTCGTCCGACGTCGTCGAGTCGTCCGCGGACGAGCTGGTGTCGCTGTCGGTCGATGTCGTGCTGTCGGTGGACGTGGTGCTGTCGGTGGACGAGCTGCTCGACGTGGAGTCCGTGCTGCTGCTCGTGCTGGAGCTGCTGCCGCTCGCCGTCGTGGCGTCCGCCTGCATTGTGCCGACCAGGGCGAACACCCCGGCCGCCGCGGCCAGCGTCACGGCCGCGGCGAAGGCCGCCGTGCGCCGTGCGCCTCTGCGGACCGCCGCCGCGGCCCCCCGTTCGTCTTCTCTGGTCGCCATGACCGTTCCCCTCCCGAGTGACGCTCTGTCACGCACTACGGTCGGGGAACGGCCTGAGAGAAGTCTGTGAGCTTCCTTCAGTCTCCCAGAGACGTTTCTGAGGAGTTCCTTCAGACGGTCAGGCGGGCGATCGCCTCGTCGACCGTGAGCTCCTCGCGCTCGCCGGTCCTGCGGTCCTTCAGCTCCAGGACGCCCTCGGCCGAGCGGCGGCCCGCGACCAGGATCTTCGGTACGCCCATCAGCTCGGAGTCGGTGAACTTCACGCCCGGGGAGACGCCGGCCCGGTCGTCGACCAGGACGCGCAGACCGGCCGCGCGCAGCTTCTCGGAGACGTCGAGCGCCAGCTCGGTCTGGAGGGCCTTGCCCGCCGCGACGACGTGCACATCGGCCGGGGCGACCTCGGCGGGCCAGCACAGGCCCTTGTCGTCGGCGCTCTGCTCGGCGAGGGCGGCGACCGCGCGGGAGACGCCGATGCCGTAGGAGCCCATGGTCACGCGGACCGGCTTGCCGTTCTGGCCGAGGACGTCGAGCTTCAGCGCGTCCGCGTACTTGCGCCCCAGCTGGAAGATGTGGCCGATCTCGATGGCGCGGTCCAGCTTGAGGCCGGTGCCGCAGTTGGGGCAGGGGTCGCCCTCCTGGACGACCACGACGTCGACGTACTCGCCGACCTCGAAGTCACGGCCCGCGACGACGTTCTTCGCGTGCGTGCCCTCCTTGTTGGCGCCCGTGATCCAGGAGGTGCCGGGGGCCACCCGCGGGTCGGCGATGTACGTGACCTTCTCACCCAGGCCCTGCGGGCCGACGTAGCCGCGGACCAGGTCCGGGCGGCCCACGAAGTCCTCGGCGGTGACCAGCTCGACGGCGGCCGGGGCGAAGTGCGCCTCGACCTTGCCCAGGTCGACCTCGCGGTCGCCGGGAACGCCGACGGCCACGATCTCGCCGTCCACCTTCACGAGGAGGTTCTTGAGGGTGTCGGCAGGCTGCACGCCGAGGTGGGCGGCGAGGGTCTCGATGGTGGGGGTGTCCGGGGTCGGGATCTCCTCGAGCGCGGGCACGCCGTCGGCGTCCACCGTCTTCAGCTCGTACGTGATCGCCTCGGTGTTCGCCGCGAAGTCGCAGTTCGGGCAGTCCGCGAAGGTGTCCTCGCCGGCCTCGGCCGGGGCGAGGAACTCCTCCGACTTCGAGCCGCCCATCGCGCCCGCCGTGGCGGCGCAGATGCGGTAGTCGAGGCCGAGGCGCGCGAACACCTTCTGGTAGGCCTCGCGGTGCAGGGCGTAGGACTTCGCGAGGCCCTCGTCCTCGGTGTCGAAGGAGTAGGAGTCCTTCATCAGGAACTCGCGGCCGCGCAGGATGCCGGCGCGGGGGCGGGCCTCGTCACGGAACTTCGTCTGGATCTGGTAGAGGATGACCGGCAGGTCCTTGTAGGAGGACGCCTGGTCCTTCACGATCAGCGTGAAGATCTCCTCGTGGGTCGGGCCGAGGAGGTAGTCGCCGCCCTTGCGGTCGTTCAGGCGGAACAGCTCCGGGCCGTACTCGTCCCAGCGGCCGGTCGCCTCGTAGGGCTCGCGGGGCAGCAGGGCCGGGAGCGACACCTCCTGGGCGCCGATCGCGTCCATCTCCTCACGGACGATCCGCTCGACGTTGGCCAGGACCTTCTTGCCGAGCGGCAGCCAGCTCCAGATGCCGGCGGCGGTGCGGCGGACGTAGCCGGCGCGCACGAGGAGCTTGTGGCTGAGCACCTCGGCGTCCGCAGGGTCGTCGCGCAGCGTCTTCGCCATCAACTGGGACATACGCTGGACCGGTGCGTTCGCCATGTTCTCGTACTCCTGCTGGGTACCTGCTGGGTCAAGGGTGATGGCTAGGAGGTTAGCCGGGAGCGCGGCAAGCCCGGAAATCCGTTATGCACGGCGCAGGAGGGGGAGCGCCGCGCCCATCACCGCGTACGGGCGGGGGGCGCTGGGGAAGAGGACCCTGCGGGCCAGGTCCTGGTAGCCCAGGGCGTGGTAGAGGGCGCGGGCGGGACTGTCCGTGTCGATCGCGGAGAGGATCGAGCGGGGTTCGGTCGCGGTGTCGGTGATCGTGGTGATCAGGGACCGGCCCGCGCCGCGGTTCTGGTACCCGGGGTGGACGTGCAGCTCCGTGATCACGAAGGAGTCGTCCAGCCAGTGCTCGTTGCCCTGGGCCCGGAGGTAGGGCTGGACGACGGTGGACCACCAGTGGGTGCGGTCGTTGGGCATGCCGTAGACGAAGCCGATCAGACGGCCCTCGGGGGTCGTCGCTCCGAAGGCCCGCGCGCCCGGGTTCGTCATGTGGCGCAGGACGATCTGGCGTCTCACGGCCACTTCGTCGGGGCCCAGTCCGAAGGCGACGGCCTGGACTGCCAGGGCCTCGTCCACGTGCGCGGGGAGGTCCAGGGGGCCGATGACGAGGTCCATGGCGGGGAGCCTACAGGGGGCTAAAACAGCACGCTCATGAATGCGCCGACCTCCTGGAACCCCACTCTCCGGTAGGTCCGACGCGCCGCCGTGTTGAAGTCGTTCACGTAGAGGCTCACCATCGGGGCCACGTCCGCCAGGGCGTAGCGCAGGATCGCCGCCATGCCGGGGGCCGCCAGGCCCTGGCCGCGGTACTCCGGGGCCACCCAGACGCCCTGGATCTGGCAGGCCTGGTTCGTCGCCGCGCCGATCTCCGCCTTGAAGACGACCCGGCCCCGGTCGTCGAGACGGGCGAACGAGCGGCCGGAGCCCACGAGTTCGGCGACCCGCGCCTGGTAGAGCAGACCGCCGTCGCCGGCCATCGGGGAGACGCCGACCTCCTCGGTGAACATCGCCACGCACGCCGGCATGATCGTGTCCATCTCGTCCTTGCGGATGCGGCGGACGTAGGGGTCCGGGGCGATGTCGGCGGGCATGCGGTCGGTGACCATGAGGGGCTGACGGGTGCGGACCTCTCGGGCCGGGCCCCAGTGGGTCTCCAGGAGACGCCAGAGCTGGGTCGTCGGCTCGGCGGGGCCGACGATCGAGGAGCAGCGGCGGCCTGCCCTGCGGGCGCGGTCGGCGAAGGCGCGGACAGCGCGGGGGGTGGCGCAGATCGGGACCAGGTTGGCGCCCGCGTAGCAGAGGGACGTCAACATGCCGTCCTCGTACCAGCCCCACATCTCGCCGCCGAGCCGCCAGGGGTCGAGGCCCGCGACCTGCACACGGGACGTCACGAAGGCGTTGGCTACGGGCTCGCGGTCGAGGACGGCGAGCGCGGCGTCCAGGTCGCTCGGTTCGAGGACCCGGGAGGTCGTCTGGGTCAACACGCGCGGGGCCTCACACTCAGGTCAGCTGATCCCCGCACTGTACCTGCGGAAGCTTGGTGGTGCCGCCCTGTGTTCTGGTTACCGGAGGTCGGCGCTCACCGTCGGCTGGTGTTGCCGTGCCTGGGGGCTGCCGCCCCCAGACCCCCGCTGTCGGCCTGAACGGCCTCGTCCTCAAACGCCGGACGGGCTGAGTTGCCGTGACCGGGGCTGGAAAGTCGCCCCGGCCGCTCAAAGGTCGCCCCGGCCGCTTGAGGAGACCTCAGCCTGCTACCGACACCGACGGCTCGCCGGACATGACGCCGTCCGCCTCCATCAGTTCGGCCAGCTTCATCGCTTCCTCGATCAGGGTCTCGACGATCTTCGACTCCGGGACGGTCTTGATGACCTCGCCCTTGACGAAGATCTGGCCCTTGCCGTTGCCGGAGGCCACGCCGAGGTCGGCCTCCCGGGCCTCGCCGGGGCCGTTCACGACGCAGCCCATGACGGCCACGCGGAGGGGGACCTCCATGCCGGTGAGGCCTGCGGTGACCTCCTCCGCCAGCTTGTAGACGTCGACCTGGGCCCGGCCGCAGGACGGGCAGGAGACGATCTCCAGGCCGCGCTGCCTGAGGTTCAGGGACTCCAGGATCTGGTTGCCGACCTTGACCTCCTCCACCGGAGGGGCGGAGAGCGAGACGCGGATGGTGTCGCCGATGCCCTGGGAGAGGAGGGCGCCGAAGGCCACCGCCGACTTGATCGTGCCCTGGAAGGCCGGTCCGGCCTCGGTGACGCCGAGGTGGAGGGGGTAGTCGCACTGTGCGGCGAGCTGCCGGTACGCCTCGACCATGATCACCGGGTCGTTGTGCTTGACCGAGATCTTGATGTCCCGGAAGCCGTGCTCCTCGAAGAGGGACGCCTCCCAGAGCGCCGACTCGGCCAGGGCCTCGGGGGTCGCCTTGCCGTACTTCTGGAGGAGGCGGCGGTCCAGCGAGCCGGCGTTGACGCCGATGCGGATCGGGGTGCCGTGGTCGTTCGCGGCGCGCGCGATCTCCTTGACCTTGTCGTCGAACTGCTTGATGTTGCCGGGGTTGACGCGGACCGCCGCGCAGCCCGCCTCGATCGCGGCGAAGACGTACTTCGGCTGGAAGTGGATGTCCGCGATCACCGGGATCTGCGACTTGCGGGCGATCGTCGACAGGGCGTCGGCGTCGTCCTGGGTCGGGCAGGCCACCCGGACGATCTGGCAGCCGGACGCGGTCAGCTCCGCGATCTGCTGGAGGGTCGCACCGATGTCCGACGTACGCGTGGTCGTCATCGACTGCACGGAGACCGGGGCGTCTCCGCCCACTGCCACGGTTCCGACCTGGATCTGCCGGCTCTTGCGGCGCTCGGCGAGCTTGGTCGGAACGGACGGCATGCCGAGAGAAATCGCAGTCATCTG
Organism: Streptomyces sp. NPDC050263; assembly: GCF_040655955.1. Lineage (NCBI taxonomy): Bacteria > Bacillati > Actinomycetota > Actinomycetes > Kitasatosporales > Streptomycetaceae > Streptomyces > Streptomyces sp. NPDC050263. Next base: position 65,710 of record NZ_JBFAKW010000004.1, read on the forward strand.
CTGTGCAACCCCAAGTTGTGGATCAAGGTCCGGTCCCGGAACGGCGGGCTCCAAGCCTTGAGATTACGCCACGGACGTGAACGGAGAGCACACAGCGTCCCAAGGGTTCACCCGATGGTGCCCGACGGCAGCGGGCCGGGCATGACGACCGAACCAGAGGACATGATCTCCGGCTCGTCGCCACGCCCGGCCCCGGCCCGACACGGTCAGATCCGCCCCGGCGCGGTCTGGCTCAGAAGCCCAGTTTCCAATGCTGGTAATTGCCACCGTTGCAATCCTGCATGTAGGCGCTGCCGCCGCGGTTGCTGTCCAGGCACCACTGCCGCTTCTTGAGCTGAACATTGTCCCAGCCCGATCCGTCCGCCCCCCACACCTGGCCCGCGCCGGGCGTCTGCCCCGCCCCGACACCCTCACAGGGGACGGTGGCGAGCACCAGGGACGGATAGTCGTTCGAGTACAGGCAGCGCTGGGTCGCCTTGTTCACGATCTGCACCTCGTCAAAGGCGCTGTGCCCCTTGTAGACCACGGTCCACCTCTGGTAGTCGTTGCCCTGGTCGCAGGGGTTTGTGTAGACCTGGCCCACACTGTTGCTGTCCAGACAGCGCCCGGTCTCCCAGTTACGCAGGATGTCCGTCTTTACGTAGATACCGCCCGCGGCAGACGCGGTGTTCGCGTTCATGAACGCGAACCCCAGCGACAGGGTCACAGCGAGCGCCCCTGTCCACCGGCGGCGCGACGACAGCCCCAGGCCCGCAGTCCGGGTGGGCGCCTGCACATCAGCCGCGCGGACCACGTCCGGCCTCTTCATGTCCAGCATGTTCGATGTCCTCGTGCTTTCTCTCGATGTCGACATGCCAGACCGCCATCCTGATCCATCGGTTCCACTCGTTGGCCAGTTGCCGCCTCGAACGCCCTTCGGAGCAGCGGAACTTGGCCACATCACGCCATCCATGCCATGCAAACAACCCCGCGCCCTTCGCCCACGTGAGGTACGCGAGCAAGGGGCGCGGGGTCACAGCCGCCACCACAGAGAACGGCCGATTTCTAACTGATCCTGACCGGATTGACGACATCTGCGATCAGGACGAGGACCGTGAAGCAGATAAAGATTCCGGCCACCACGTACGCCACCGGCATCAGCTTCGCCACGTCGAACGGGCCCGGGTCGGGGCGGCGCAGGACCTTGGCGAGGTTGCGGCGCAGCGACTCCCACAGGGCGCCCGCCATGTGCCCGCCGTCCAGGGGCAGCAGCGGGAGCATGTTGAAGAGGAAGAGGGAGAGGTTGAAGCCGGCGACCAGCATCACGGCCAGGGCGAGCTGCTGCGAGGCCGGGATGTCCAGGGTGAAGATCTCGCCGCCGACGCGGGCCGCGCCGACCACGCCCATGGGTGAGTCGGGCTCGCGGGGCGCGCCGTCGAAGGCCGCGTTCCACAGGGCCGGGATCTTGCTGGGCAGGGCGGCCAGGGAGTCGACGGCCTCGCCGACCCGGTCGGTCATCCAGGACACCGAGTCGCCGAAGTCCTGCTTGACGACGCCGGTGGCCGAGCTGAAGCCGAGGAAGCCGGCCTTGACGTACTCGCCCTGGACGTACGCCCCGTCGCCGTCCTTCTTCGCGACCTGGTTGGTGGCGATCTTCGCGTGCAGGGTCACTTCCTGGCCCTTGCGGTCGACGACGATGGCCACTTCCTTGCCGGCGCTGACGCGGATCAGGTCGGAGAGGGTGTTCCAGTCGTCCGTACGCCGGCCGGCGAAGGAGACGATCTCGTCGCCCGGCTTCATGCCGGCGGCCGCGGCCGGGGAGGCCGGGTCGGTCGACTTGCACGCGTCACGGTTCTCGGTCTGGGAGATGACGCACGGGGAGATCGAGCTGACCGTGGTGGTCTGCTGCTGGATGCCGAAGCCCATCAGGACCGTGAGGAACAGGGCCACCGCGAGCACCAGGTTCATGAACGGGCCCGCGAACATCACGATGAACCGCTTCCACGGCTTGCGGGTGTAGAACATGCGGGTCTCGTCGCCCGGCTGGAGCTCCTCGTAGGCGGCCGAGCGGGCGTCCTCGATCATGCCGCGCCAGGGTGACGTGGAGCGGGCGGTGATCTTGCCGTCGTCGCCCGGCGGGAACATTCCGATCATGCGGATGTAGCCGCCGAAGGGGATCGCCTTGACGCCGTACTCGGTGTCGCCCTTCTTGCGGGAGAAGATCGTCGGGCCGAAGCCGACCATGTACTGCGGCACGCGGATGCCGAAGTACTTGGCGGTGGACAGGTGTCCCAGCTCGTGCCAGGCGATCGAGAAGAGCAGGCCGACCGCGAAAATGACTATGCCGAGGATCATCATCAGGGCTGTCATGCACGCGCCTCCGCAGTAGCCGTCAGTTCCTGGGCCCGGGCCCGTGCCCAGGTCTCCGCATCGAGGACGTCCGACACGGTCAGTGAAGTTCCCGTGACCGGCGTGCCGTGCTCCTCCACGACCCGGGTGACGGTCTCCATGATCCCGTTGAACGGGAGCGCGCCCTTTCGGAACGCCTCCACGCACTCCTCGTTGGCGGCATTGAACACCGCCGGGGCCGTGCCCGCGAGCTCGCCCACGTGCCGGGCGAGGTTCACCGAGGGAAAAGCCTCGTTGTCGAGCGGGAAGAACTCCCAGGTCGACGCCCTGCTCCAGTCGAAGGCGGGCGCCGCCTCTGGGACGCGCCGGGGCCAGCCGAGGCCGATGGCGATGGGCCCGCGCATGTCGGGGGGCGTCGCCTGGGCCAGTGTCGATCCGTCCGTGAACTCAACCATCGAGTGGACATACGACTGCGGGTGCACGACCACCTCAATCCGCGAGAAGGGAATGTCGTAGAGGAGGTGCGCCTCGATGACTTCCAGCCCTTTGTTGACCAGCGTCGCGGAGTTGATCGTGATGACCGGGCCCATGGACCAGGTGGGGTGGGCGAGGGCGTCCTCGACGGTGACGTTCGCCAGTTCCGCCTTGGTGCGGCCGCGGAAGGGGCCGCCGGAGGCGGTGACGACCAGTTTGCGGACGTCGGCGCGGGTGCCGGCGGCCAGGGACTGGAAGAGCGCCGCGTGCTCGGAGTCCACCGGGATGATCTGGCCGGGCTCGGCCAGCGCCTTCACCAGCGGGCCGCCGACGATCAGCGACTCCTTGTTGGCGAGCGCGAGGGTGCGGCCCGCCTCCAGGGCGGCGAGGGTGGGCGCGAGGCCGATGGAGCCGGTGATGCCGTTCAGGACGGTGTGACAGTCGGCGGCGGCGAGCTGGGCGGCCGCGTCCGGGCCGGCCAGGATCTCCGGGAGCGGCTCCCCCGCCCCGTACTCGGCGGCGAGCGCCTCGCGCAGGACGGGTATGACGTCCTCGCGGGCGACCGCGACGGTCCGCACCCGCAGCCGGCGGGCCTGCTCGGCGAGGAGCGCGACCCGGCCGCCGTTGGCGGACAGGCCGGTCACCCGGAACCGGTCCGGGTTGCGCAGCACGAGGTCGATGGCCTGGGTGCCGATCGAACCCGTGGAGCCGAGGATCACGACGTCCTTGGGGCCGTCGCCCGCGACGGGATCGTAGACGAGGTGCGGGTCGGCCAGGGCAGGGGCCGAAAGCCCCGTCGTCCGCCCGGAGGGCGGGCCCTGCGGCGTCAGGTGCGTGCTCTCGGCGCCTGGGGGGGGTGGACTGTCACTCATGCCCCCCATTGTCGCCGCACGGGGCGGTCGCCGGGACAGGGTGTCCCCCCAAGGGGGACACCCTGCGCTCTGGTGTGCGGTCGGTCACCTGATCGGGCGGTGGACGTTCTCCCGTTCGCTCGGGCCGGGGACCGCCTCGGCGATCCAGGGGCCTTCGCCCGAGGGGTCGACGATGCCCTGTTCCAGCCACTCGTAGGCGCCCGCCATGACGCCCTTGACGACCTTGCGATCCACGCCGTCGGTGTTGCTCCACAGGCGGGTGAAGAGCTCGTCGACGCGGACGCGGGACTGACGGCAGAAGGCGTCGGCGAGCTGGTAGGCCTCGCGACCGTGCTCGCCGCGCGAGCGCAGCAGTTCCGCGCGCACACAGGCCGCGCTCATCGCGAACAGCTCCGCGCCGATGTCGACGATCCGACCGAGGAAGCCCTGCTTGGTCTCCATCCGGCCCTGCCAGCGCGACATGGCGTAGAACGTGGAGCGGGCGAGCTTGCGGGCGTGCCGTTCGACGTAGCGCAGGTGCGGGGAGAGGTCGACCCCGCCGTTCTTGAACTCGCCGAAGGTGCCCGGCAGCTGGCCGGATCCCGCCACCAGCTTCGGCAGCCACTTGGCGTAGAACACGCCGGCGTTCGCGCCCGCCTTCGCCTTGTCCTGGAGGGACTTGTCGGGGTCGATGAGGTCGCCGGCGACCGAGAGGTGGGCGTCGACGGCCTCACGGGCGATCAGGAGGTGCATGATCTCCGTCGAGCCCTCGAAGATGCGGTTGATGCGCAGATCGCGCAGGACCTGTTCGGCCGGTACCGCGCGTTCTCCGCGGGCGGCGAGCGACTCGGCCGTCTCGAAGCCGCGGCCGCCGCGGATCTGGACGAGTTCGTCGGCCATCCGCCAGCCCAGCTCGGAGGCGATGAGCTTGGCCAGCGCGCCCTCGATGCGGATGTCGTTGCGGTCCTCGTCGGCCATCTGGGAGGAGAGGTCCAGGACGGCTTCCAGGGCGAAGGTCGTCGCGGCGATGAAGCTGATCTTCGCGCCCACCGCCTCGTGGTGGGCGATCGGCTTGCCCCACTGCTCGCGCGCCGCCGACCACTCGCGGGCGATCTTCAGCGACCACTTGCCGGCGGCCACGCAGGACGCGGGCAGCGAGAGCCGGCCGGTGTTGAGGGTGGTCAGGGCGATCTTCAGGCCCGTGCCCTCGGCGCCGATGCGGTTCGCGGCCGGGACCCGGACCTGGTGGAAGCGGGTGACGCCGTTCTCGATGCCGCGCAGGCCCATAAAGGAGTTGCGGTTCTCGACGGTGATGCCGGGCGAGTCCGTCTCCACGACGAAGGCGGTGATGCCGCCCTTGTGGCCCTCGCTCTTCGGCACCCGGGCCATCACCACCAGCAGGTCCGCGACGACGCCGTTGGTCGTCCAGAGCTTCACGCCGTCCAGGACGTAGTCGTCCCCGTCCGGCACCGCACTGGTCGCGAGGCGGGCCGGGTCGGAGCCGACGTCCGGCTCGGTGAGGAGGAAGGCGCTGATGGCGGTGGTGGCGCAGCGCGGCAGGAACCGCTGCTTCTGCTCGTCGGTGCCGAACTGCTTCAGCGGCTGGGGCACGCCGATCGACTGGTGCGCCGACAGCAGCACGCCGATCGCGGGGCTGGCCGAGCCGACCAGGGCGAGCGCCTTGTTGTAGTAGACCTGGGTGAGACCGAGGCCGCCGTACTTGGGGTCGATCTTCATACCCAGGGCGCCGAGCTCCTTGAGCCCGTTGATGACCTCGTCGGGGATGCGGGCCTCGCGCTCGATGCGGGCGGCGTCCACCTTCGTCTCGCAGAAGTCGCGGAGTTTGGTCAGGAACTGCTCGCCGCGCCGGACGGCCTCCTCGGAGGGCACCGGGTGGGGGTGGATGAGGTCGAGGCGGAAGCGTCCCAGGAACAGTTCCTTGGCGAAGCTGGGCTTGCGCCAGTCCTGCTCCCGGGCGGCCTCGGCGACCTGGCGGGCCTCGCGCTCGGTGACGGTGGGTTTCTTGAGGGGTGGTGCGGACATGAGGCTCACCTCGCCGCGAATCGGGATCTCGGACCACATTGGTTACCGATGAGTGCTACTCGATCGTTGGTACCCGATCCGGGGCGAGGTGGCCACCCCGCACGCGGGGGTTCAGCCGATGGCGACCGAGCAGGACCTGGTGTCCAGACGGCCCGTTCCCTTGCAGACCTCGGTGCCGGACTCGATGCCGGAGACGTAGTTGTCGTTGCTCGGCAGCTTGCGCCGAACGAGTGCCTGGGTGAAGTCGTCCCGATCGAGGGTGGCCTCGGTGGTGTTGGCGCGGCGGACGAAGGCGAAGACCTTCCAGCCGATGTCTGCCTGGTAGATGTCCCACATCGCGCCGCCCAGGCCGGCGCTGCCGTACTTGGCGCCCAGCGGGCCCGCGCCGCCCTGGCCCCCACCGACAAGGGTGGGGGCGACGGTGGCGATTGAGCCAGATCTCGGCTTCTCCCCCAGCCGTAGCCGGGAGCGCTCTGTCCTCGCGGGTTGAGCTCTCTGCTTCATCGCCAGCCGCGGACCCGGATGAACGGCAAGGGTCGGAGTGCGGACCATCGGTCTTACGTCAGCTCCACAGACCTGACGTTCCGCCAGCCCGGCGGCAGGCCTGGCCGACTGCGTTGACGTCGATCAGAGCGCTCCGACGACATCACCCCTTGCGCACGGTGGAGCGCGCAGCGCAACGATCGCCACCCCGCGCGATTCGCGCACGACGGCGTAGCCACACCGCTCGACTCGCCCGCCTCGGCGACGGTGACGCCTGCGGCGGCCGCGAGGGCGACCGCGGCGGCGGTGAGCGCCCTGGCCTTCTTCGACAGGCGGGGACGACGGTGCCGCACGGGGGTCCTTCCGGGGGCGGATCGTGCTTACGTGACTCCAGTGGCCGCCGGGGCCGGAACAGGTTGCCGTACCCTTCTCCACCAATCCCCCGCAACTCGCTGTCGAAGCGCTTCGACAACCTATGGACACCCACTCCCGCTAGAGCTACTGTCGAACCACCCTCACCCGCCCCTGTTCGCAATGCGCACTGTCGAAGCGCTTCACAAAACTTGGAGAGCTGGATGGTCACCCTCGCCGAGGTCGCCCAGCACGCCGGAGTCTCGGCGAGCACGGTGAGCTATGTCCTCAGTGGCAAGCGGTCCATCTCCACGACCACCCGGCAGCGGGTCGAGCAGAGCATCCGCACGCTCGGCTACCACCCGAACGCGGGCGCCCGCGCGCTGGCCAGCAGCCGGTCGAACATCATCGCGCTGATGATCCCGCTGCGCACCGACATGTACGTGCCGGTGATGATGGAGATCGCCATCGCGGTGGCCACCAGTGCGCGGAGCCACGGCTACGACGTCCTGCTGCTCACCGGCGAGGAGGGTCCCGACGCCGTCCGTCGCGTCACCGGCAGCGGGCTCGCCGACGCGATGATCCTGATGGACGTCGAACTCGACGACGAGCGGCTGCCGTTGCTGCGCTCCACCGACCAGCCGTCCGTGCTGATCGGGCTGCCGGCCGACACCTTGGGCCTGACCTGCGTGGACCTCGACTTCGCGGCGACCGGCGCGCTGTGCGTGGAGCATCTGGCGACGCTCGGCCACCGCGACATCGCTGTCATCGGCGAGGCGCCGGCGGTCTACGAACGGCACACCGGCTTCGCCGAGCGCACGCTCGACGGACTCCGGTACCGGGCCAGGGAGTTGGGCCTGCGGCTGCTGCACCGCCCCTGTGAGGGCGGGTACGACGCGATGGCCGTGACACTGGCCCGGGTGCTCGACGAACGGCCCGGCACCACCGGATTCGTCGTGCAGAACGAGTCGGCGGTCGAGCCGCTGCTCGCGCTGCTGCGCCAGCAGGGCCGGGCCGTGCCGGAGGACGTGTCGGTGGTGGCGATCTGCCCCGACCAGGTCGCCGTCCAGGCCTCGGTGCGGCTGACCTCGGTCGCCATCCCCGCGCAGGAGATGGGCCGGCACGCCGTGGAACGCCTGGTGGCCAAGCTGGAGGGCCGCGGCAGCGACGAAGTCGTGCTGATCTCCCCCGAGTTGACGGTCCGGGCGAGCACGGGACCGGCGCCCGCCGCTTCCTGACCCCGCCCGGCCTGCGCGACCTGCCCGACCTGCCTGACCCGCCTGGCTTCCCCGACCTGCCTGACGCCGGGCCGCACCAGCAGTGCCTCAGGGCACCCCCATGTCTGCACCCCTTCTGCCTGCACCACTTCTGCCTGCACTCCTTCAAGGGAGCACCCCACGTGAACCAGCCTGTCGAACACCAGTCTCAGGTCAGTCTCGCGCAGTCGTCGCCCACCGTCGGCATCTTCCGTGAGCGCGGCGGCGCGCTGGAGTGGAGCGGCCGCCAGGAGACCCTGCGCGTCGAGCCGTGGGGTCCGGACGCCGTCCGGGTGCGGGCCCGGCTCGGCGGGCCGATCCTCGACGGGCTGCCGGGCGCACTGCTCGACGAGCCGCCGGCCACCGAGAGCAGCGTCAAGATCGTCGACGGCGAAGGGCAGTTGACGGTCGGCGCGCTGACCGTCGAGGTGAACGCCGAGGGGCTGATCCGCTTCCTGCGCACCGACGACGGCGCGGAGATCCTGGCCGAGGACCGCGCCCACTTCTGGTGGCCGGGCTCGCGCCTCTACACGGCCGTCGGCAACGGCCACCACCGGCTGGAGCAGCGCTTCGCCGCCTACGACGACGAGAAGCTGTACGGGCTCGGCCAGCACCAGCACGGCCGACTGGACCAGAAGGGCCTGGTCCTGGATCTGATCCAGCGCAACGCCGAGGTCGGCATCCCGGTGCTGACCTCCAGCCGCGGCTACACGCTGCTGTGGAACAACCCGGCGATCGGCCGGGTCGAGCTGGCCGGCAACGGCACCCGCTGGGTCGCGGACTCGGCCCGCCAGATCGACTACTGGATCACCGCCGGCGCCCCGGCCGACGCCCAGCGCCGCTACAGCGCGGCCACCGGCCGTACGCCGATGCTGCCGGAGTGGGCGGCCGGCTTCTGGCAGTGCAAGCTGCGCTATCGCACGCAGGACGAACTCCTCGGCGTGGCCCGGGAGTACAAGCGCCGGGGCCTGCCCCTGGACGTCATCGTCTGCGACTTCTTCCACTGGACGCACCTGGGCGACTGGAAGTTCGACCTCGGCGAGTGGCCCGACCCGGCGGCGATGGTCCGGGAGCTGGAGGAGCTCGGCGTCAAGCTGGTCGTGAGCGTCTGGCCGTCGGTGTCGCCGTTGAGCGAGAACCACCAGCTGATGGAGCAGCGCGGCTACCTCATCGGCACGCAGTACGGTCCGATGGCGCACGCCGACTGGCCGGACAAGGGGGTCGCCTCGACGGTCCAGGTGGCGTTCTACGACGCGACGAACCCCGAGGCCCGGGAGTTCGTGTGGTCGCGGATCCGCGACAACTACCTCGCCCCGTACGGGATCACCGCGTTCTGGCTGGACGCCTGCGAGCCCGAGCTGAAGCCCGGCTTCCAGGAGAACCTGCGCTACTGGGCGGGCCCGGGTCTGGAGGTCGGCAACGTCTACCCGGCCGACAACGCCCGCACGTTCTACGACGGGCTGCGCGCGTCCGGCTCCGGGGACGACGAGATCATCACCCTGAACCGCTCGGCGTGGGCGGGCAGTCAGCGTTACGGGGCGGCCCTGTGGTCCGGTGACATCGGCGCCGACTTCCCGACCCTGCGCCGGCAGATCGCGGCCGGTCTCAACACCGCGCTGTCCGGCATCCCGTGGTGGAACACCGACATCGGCGGCTTCCACGGCGGCGACCCGGACGACCCGGCGTACCGGGAGGTGATGGTCCGCTGGTTCCAGTTCGGGGCGCTGTCCCCGCTGATGCGGCTGCACGGCTTCCGCGACCCGGGCATGCCGCTGGGCCCGGACATGACCGGCGGCCCGAACGAGGTGTGGTCGTACGGCGACGAGGCCGGCGCGGTCCTGGAGAAGTACCTGCGGCTGCGCGAGCGGCTCAGGCCGTACGTCCTTCAGGTGATGCGGGAGGCGCACGAGGAGGGGCTGCCGCCGATGCGGCCGCTGTTCCTGGAGTTCCCGGACGACCCGGCGACCTGGTCGGTGGACGACTCCTACCTGTTCGGCCGGGACCTGCTCGTCGCCCCGGTGCTCACGGCGGGCGCCACGGCCCGCACGGCCTACCTTCCGGCGGGCGCGACCTGGACGGACGCGTGGACGGGCGACACGTACGAGGGCGGCACGGCGGTGACGGTCGACGCCCCGCTGGACCGTCTCCCGCTGTTCCTGCGGGACGGGGCGCGGCTGCCGGTGGCCGAATAGTCACCAGGAGCGGGTGAACACCCGTGTGACAGAAGGGGGTCGGTGGGGTAGAGGGCTGGGATCCGCTACCTCCACCGCTCCACGAAAGGGTGTTCGCCGTGTTCGCCGCGTCCGCTGTGTCCTCCGCGTCCTCCGGCTCCGTCCCGCTCCCCGTCCCCCTCCCGCTCGCCCTGGCCAATCTGCTCCTCAGACCGGGGTTCTCCTCCCGCCGCACCCCCGACCCCGTCTTCGACCGGCTGGCCGCCGACGCCGGCCCGGTGGACGCGGGCTTCTCCGACGACTTCCGGCTGCTGCTCGACCACTGGGCCCGGGACGAGAACCTCACCCCGGTCGGCTGGATGTCGGCGCAGGGCCATGTCCGCAGACATCTCGCCAACCGGGCCCGGGTCCGGCGGCTGATCGCCGAGCACCCCGAGATCGCGCGGGAACCCATCGAGCGGCCGGTGTTCGTCGTCGGCCTGCCGCGCACCGCCACCACGCTCACCCACGGGGTGCTGTCCCTGTCGGAGCAGCACCGATGTCCCCTGTTGTGGGAGTTACTGACACCGGATCTGGAGGGCACGCCCGAGCAGCGCCGGAAGGCGGTCCGGGCCGCGCGTCTGATGGTCGGCGGCATCGACCTCTTCGCACCGCGCTACCGCGACATCCATCCGCTGGTCGCGGAGGGCCCCGAGGAGTGCACCTTCGCCCTCCCGCACACGATCATGCCGCTGTCCCAGGCCCGTATCCCCGCGTACCGGGCGGCGCTCGACGCGCGGGACTTCGTCCCCGACTACGCGTACCTCAAGCAGATCTACCAGGTGCTCCAGTACGGGCGGCCGCGGCGACGCTGGGTGCTGAAGTCGCCGCTGCACACCGGCAACCTCGACGCGCTGCTCGCCGTCTTCCCCGATGCCACGCTCGTGTGGACGCACCGTGAACCGGCGGCCGTCGTGGCGTCCTTCTGCAGTCTGATCGAGCACGGGATGGCCATCACGCTGCGCCCGCTCGACCTGCACGGCCTCGGCGCGACCTGGCTGGAGCTGCTGAGCGACTCCGCGCGGCGCGGCCTCGCCGCCCGGGCCTCGATCCCCCGCGAGGCGCTCGTCGACGTCCCCTACTCCTGGCTGGGCTCCGATCCGGCGAGCGGCGCCCCCAAGCTCTACGACGCCGTCGGCGCCCCGTGGACCGAGGCCGACGCGGCGCGGCTCCCGCGGGTCGCGGCCCGGCCCAAGGGCGCCCGGCCGCACAGCTACGACCTGTCCCGGTACGGACTGACCCGCGCCGACGTCGACTCGGCGTTCGCCGAATACGACGCGCTGCGCGCCGAGGTCGACCGGGTGTAGGGACGGCCGGCCTCGGCGCGCCGTCCGTCAGCTGCTGCTGACGGTCAGGTTGTTGGTCACGAAGTCCAGCCCGCCCGAGGACGAGGTGATCTCGAAGCCGAACTGCACGTCACCGATGGTCTCGTTGCCGAACCAGCCCTTCGTGTCCTTGATCCACTTGAGGATCGGGAGGATGTTGACGGTGCCGGACGACGAGTCGGACGTGCGCAGGAACGAGAACACCTCGTTCGCGCCGTTGTCGCCCTTGTAGACGGTCCAGGTGTGGCCGCCGAGGGTGACATTGCCCTGGGAGGTGCCGAGGGGGCCGACGGCTCCGTTGTAGTTGACCCAGAGCATGATCTCGTAGTCGTAGTCGGTGTCCCAGATGTCGTACGACGTGTTGTAGGCGCCGGACGACGGGACCGTGACGTTGTAGCCGCTGGAGAGCGAGCCGAGCGAGGTGATCGTCTTGTTGATCACCTTCTTGGAGTTGGGGTACGACTTGATGCCGCCGGTGTTCGGGTGGTTGGCCCAGACGCCCCAGTTGGTGCCGGAGTTCGCCCAGACGCACTGGCTGCCGGCGCCGGAGCCCCAGATGTCGTTGTAGAGGGTGTAGCCGTTCAGGCTGGTGTTGCCCCACTGATCGCAGGAGCTCCAGACGGCGGCCGAGGCGGGGGCGGAGGCCGCTGTGACGGTGACGCCGAGAGCGAGTGCGGGGGCGAGCAGTGCCTTGGCGACCTTGCTGCGGGTGCGTGTTGCCATGGTGTCCCTTCCATGGGTGGGGGGAAGTGCGGTGTCTTTCATGGGGGGGTTGCCGCGTCCCCAGGTGAGGACGTGGTCTTCTCCGGCGACCAGGTCGAGGAACTCCTTGTCGTCGGCGGAAGTCCTCAGTTCGATGCGGTGGGTGCGGTGCGGGCGGACGACCGCGCGTGCGCCGTCGGGGTCCCAGGCGAGGTCGACTTCCGCGCCGAACCGGGTGCGGACGCCCCGGAGTTCGCCCGAGGGAGTCGCGGCGGTGAGCGCGGGCAGCAGGACCAGCCGGTCGGGGGTCGACTGGACGAGCGCCTCGACGAGCACGGCGGGGAGGGTGTGCGCGGCGTCCGCGTTGTAGACGTCCCGGCGCGGGTAGTGGGCGCTCATCAGGGAGGCGTGGAAGAAGTCGCCGTCCAGGACGCTTCCGAGGGCGTCGGCGACCCGCCGGCCGTCGCGCAGCCGGGCCGCGATCAGGGCGTGGTGGAGATGGCCGTGCGCGGAGTCGTTCTCGGCTCCGCGCAGTTCCAGGGCGCGGTGGGCGGCGGCCGCGAGGTCCGGGGTGTCGTAGGGGGTGATCTCGTCGAGCGGCCAGACGCCGTAGAGATGGCTGAGGTGGCGGTGGTCGTAGGTGTCGTCGAGGCCGGGCCGGGCCCATTCGGCGAGCGCGCCGTCGGCGTTGACCCGGTGGGGTGGGAGGCGGTCGGCGAGGGCCAGCCATCCGGGCGCCCGGTCGGGGTGGTAGGCGGCGGCGGTGCGCAGTGCGTGCCGGGCGGCGGAGAGGTCCATAGCCGCGTTGAGGGTCCCCCGACCGGCGCTCGCCGGACGGTTCTCGGGCGAGTAGGAGGGGACGACGACGAGTCGGCCGTCGGCGTCGGTGCGGGTGAGGAAGTCCTCGTAGAACAGGGCGACTTCGGCGAGGGCGGCGGCGGTGCGCGGGTCGCGGTCGCCACGGGCCTCGTCGTGGTCGACGAGCGGTTTGAGCAGCCAGTCGGCCCCGGCGGTCCACAGGTGGAGGGGGTACTCGCGGCTGAAGTGGTACGTCAGCCCGGACTCGCCGTCGCTGTGCGCGGGCGCGACCGCGCCCCGGGCGCCGAAGACGGCGCGGGCGTTCTCCCGCCAGTCGTCGAACTGACGGTGGATCAACTCGGCGAGGGCGTCGGTGACTTCGGGGAGTGCGGCGGCGGTGGCGGAGGCGGTCTGGAGGTTGACGTTGGCGTCGTTGGTGAACGCTCCGGACCAGGCGGTGTCCCAGTCGCCGGTCCACAGGCCGGGCAGCCGGGGCGGGTTGAGGCCGGAGGAGGACAGCAGGTGGTAGCGGCCGGAGGCGAAGAGGCGCTCCAGGAGGGCCGTGCTGCGGGGGCGTTCCAGCAGTTCGGAGCCGGGGAGGGCACGTTCGGCCGGGTCGGCGTGCAGGTCGAGACGGACGCGGTCGTAGGCGGTGCGGTGGCGGGCGAGGTGGCGGTCGAGCAGGTCGTCGTAGCGGTGCGGCAGGGCGCTCAGGGCGCGCTGTTCGCGGGTGACGTCGAACTCGCCGGTGTGCCGGTGCACGCGGGTGAGCAGCAGGACGGACTCGGCGCCGGTGACCCGCACGCCGGGGTGGACGGGTTCGGTGCGGCCGCCGCCGGCGACGACGAGGGTCACGCCCGTGTACGCGCGGTCGCTGTCCGGGTAGCGGGCGCGCAGGGTGAGCAGCGCGCCGTCCGGGGTGAGGACCGCGCCCTGTCCGACGGCGAGGTCGTCGGGTGCGCCCGGGAGCCGGTGGTCCAGGGAGACGTCCAGGTCGAGGCCGGTGACCTGCTGGACGATCACGTCGTCGGCGCGGGAGACGAAGACCCGGCTCGCGCCGCTCACGCGGCCGGCGGTGGTCTCGCCGGTGGTGAAGTCCACGGTGCGCAGGTAACGGCGGTGGCGGCGCGGCTCGGTCGAGGGCGTTCGGCACAGCCGTAGCTGGAAGGCCGGGTGGAAGGGCTGGACCCACTGCAGGGGGCGGTGGTCGGTGAAGCCTTCGGCGGCGGCCGTCTCGCCGGCCAGCAACTTGTCCTGGAGGGCCGGGAGTTCGGCGGCGAGCTCGGGCGGTCGGGCGTGTTCGGCGCCGTTGGGGCGGACCAGGGTGTGGTGGGTGACGACGACCCGGTCGTCGTACGGGTCGCCGAACACGAGGGCGCCGTGTCGGCCGTTGCCGCTGAGGAAGGCGTCCTCCCAGCGGGCGGCGGGCCGGTACTCCCAGGTTCCGTGCACGGGGCCGGTGGCGGTCGGGTCGCCGGTGACGAGGTTGTGGGGGACGTCGGTCACGGGCGCAGCACCGCCACGCCGTAGCGGCCGAGGGTGACCTCGTCCGTGAAGGTCGTCCCGGTCAGCAGGTCGTGGTGGGCGCCCGGGAGCCGGACGGTCACCGGGTCGCGGCCGTGGTGGAGCAGGAACAGCAGCTCGCCCCGGCGTACGGCCTCGACGCCCGGCGGGAGGCCGTCGAGGACCGGCCGGGCGCCCGCGTCGGCGGCGATGCGGGCGAGCAGCGTGCGGAAGGCGTCGGGCTCGGGGAGCGTGGAGACGTACCAGGCGCGGCCGTTGCGCAGCACGGCGGGCAGACCGTCGAGCTCGGCGCCCTTGTAGGCGGCCTCGACCGTGGCGTCCCCGGTCTGTTCCAGCTCCTCCGACCACAGGGTGCCGCGGAAGCCGTCGGTCTCGACGCGCTCGTCCGCGTCCAGCGGCCACCACTCGTGCAGGGTGCGGATGCCGAACAGCTCGCGCAGGCGGGCGTCCATGCCGCCGGGGCGGACCCGGTCGTCCGCGTCGGCCACGCCGGTGAGGAAGCCGGCCACGAGAGCGCCGCCGGCGTGGACGTGGGCGAGGAGGTTGTCGATCGCCGTGTCCGTCACGGCGTACAGCTGGGGGACGACGACCAGCTTGTAACCGGTGAGGTCGTGTTCGGGGTGGGCGAAGTCGGTGGCCAGACCGGCCTCCCACAGCGCGCGGTGCCAGGCGCGCAGCACGGCGGGGTGGTCGACCTCGTGGGAGAGGCGGCCTTCCTGGTCGCCCGCCCACCAGGCGTGCCAGTCGTGCAGGATCGCGATCTCGGCGGCGCTGTGGCTGCCGGTCACCTCGGCGGAGATCCTGGCCAGGTCGGCGCCGAGCCGCTTGATCTCCTGGTAGGTCCGGCCCTCCTCGCCCGCGTGGCTGACCATTGCGGAGTGGAACTTCTCCGCGCCCTGCCGGGACTGCCGCCACTGGAAGTAGCAGACGGCGTCCGCACCCCGGGCCACGGCCTGGAGCGACCAGAGCCGGTTGAGGCCGTGCGGCTTGGGATGGTTGACGCCCCGCCAGTTGACCGGTCCGGCGGCCTGTTCCATCAGCATCCACGGGCCGCGGGCCTGCGAACGGGTCAGGTCCTGGACGAGGGCGCCGTGCTGCGCGCCGAGCGGGTCACGCGGGTCGGGATAGAGGTCGACCGAGACGACGTCCTCCTCCTCGGCCCAGCGCCACGCGTCCTGGCCCACCCACAGCGGCATGAAGTTGGTGGTGACGGGGAGGTGCGGGGTGGCCCGGCGGACGATGTCCCGCTCGGCGGTGTAGCACTCCAGCAGCATGTCGGAGGTGAACCGCTTGAAGTCCAGCACCTGGCCGGGGTTCTTCATGTAGTGGGCGTGGCGGGGCGTGTGGATCTCGGCCCAGTCGCCGTAGCCCTGGCTCCAGAAGGCGGTGCCCCAGGCCTCGTTGAGGGCGGCGAGGTCGCCGTACCTCTCCCGGAGCCAGTCGCGGAAGCGGGCGGCGGCCTGCTCGCTCCAGTCGTAGGTGCAGTACTCGTTGTTGATGTGCCACATCGTGAGGGCCGGGTGGTCGCCGTAGCGGGCGGCGAGGTCCTCGGTGATGGCGGCGGCGTAGCGGCGGTAGGTGGCGCTGGAGTGCGAGAAGTGCTGGCGGCCGCCCCACCATTCGGTGCGGCCGTCCCTGTCGACGGGCAGGGTGTCGGGGTGCAGATGGCCCATCCACGGCGGCGGGGAGGCGGTGGGGGTGGCCAGGACGACGCCGACGTCGGCCGTGTGCATCAGGTCCATCAGGGTGTCGAGCCAGCCGAACTCCCGTGCACCCGGTGCCGGTTCGAGTTTCGCCCAGGAGAAGACGCCGAGGGTGACGGAGTTGACGCCGGCGGCCTTCATCAGGCGGACGTCCTCGTGCCAGGTCTCCTCGGGCCACTGCTCGGGGTTGTAGTCGCCGCCGAAGAGGATGCGGCCGCGGGTGGCGTCGCCGAGGGTGGGCCGCTTGTGTCCGGGCATCAGACGGGCTCCCCGTACTGGATGCCGCGTCCGTTGGTGGCGAGGTAGACCCGGCCGTGGACGCGCGGGTCGCCGACGATGATCTCGCCGGTCCAGCCCCACTGGTGGGCGTCGTCGTTGATCCGCACCCAGCTCTTCGCCCCGTCGTCGGAGCGGTAGACGGCGGTGATCGCCTCGGTCGAGCCGACCTGGTAGATCGCGGGGTAGTCCGCGCCGGCGGCGGCCTTGCCGAAGCCGAGGGTGTAGGAGGCCCGGCAGCTGTCGACCTCGGCGAAGGTCGCGCCGCCGTCGGTGGACCGGTAGAGCCCGTTCCACTTGGTGCTCAGCCACAGGTCGCCGGTGCGCCCGGGGGCCGCGACCAGCTTGAACTGGCTGTCCCCGAAGGGCAGTCCGGTCGCCCGCGCGGTGAAGGTGAGGCCGCTGTCGGTGCTGGCGAGCACGGTTGCGGCGTCCATGTCGTAGGCGTAGAAGACGGTCGGGTCGGCCGGGTCGGCGACCGGTGTGGCGCCCTTCGGGAAGGAGGCGATCTCGGTCCAGGTCGCGCCGTTGTCCGCCGAGCGGTGGGCGGGGTACCGGGTGCCGTCCCAGTGCACGAAGGACCACAGCAGCGCGCTGCCGTCGGCGTTCGTGGCGATCGGTCCGGGGGCTTCCTCGGCGAGGGCGGGCTGGGCCGTGAAGGGCGCCCAGGTCCGGCCGCCGTCCTCGGAGTACGCGCCGTTGCCGTGGTCGCCCCAGCCGGTGCGCACGACGTAGGAGGGCTTCGCAGCGGCCTGCGCGAGCCCGGTCGCCGACCCGAAGACGGGGTTCGTGGCCATGCCGCGCGAGGGCGAGGCCGTGAGCCGGTCGTGGTAGAGCACGCCGATGTCCCGCGACCCGCTGAGCAGGTGCGCCTCGCCGACCGGCGGCGACACCAGCTGGACGACGGACGCCTCCTCCAGGCCCCGGATCTGCGGCGCCCAGTGCTTCAGGTCCCGGGTGCCGTAGAGGGTGGCGCCGGTGCCGTGGACGAGGTGCTTCGAGTCGTACGGGTCGATGGCGACCGCCTGGATCCACCAGCCGAACTTGGGCGCGTCGGCGCCCCACTTGAGATAGGGCGTCTCGGAGACGTCGAGGACGGCGGAGTCCTTGAGGGACGTCCAGGTGCGGCCCCCGTCGGTCGTCCGGTACAGGGTGTCGACGGCCGCCCAGCGGTTGTTGGTGGAGACGACGACGGTGCCGGGGCGGCGGGCGTCGACGGCGACGCCGCCGTAGCCGAAGGCGTCGGTCCCGCCGGGCTCGACGGGAGTCACGTCCGTCCATGTGCCCTTGGTGACGGCCAGTTTGTGGACACTGCCGTCGGACTGGCCGTTGGGGCCGGGAGCGTTGGCGTACGTCACGTACAGCTCACGGGTGTGGCAGTCGTAGGCGGCGCGGACGGGCACCTTGGCGGCGGCGGCGCCGGCGGGGGCGCCCGGGACGGCCTCCCAGGTGACGCCGTCGGCGGCGGTGCGGTACAGGTTGGGCGTCGTCCCGTCGGAGTCGGCCCAGCCGGCGTAGAGGGTGCGGCCGACGGCGACGAGGAGACAGACGCCCTGCCCGGAGGCGGTGGGGGCGCCCGGGAAGCCGTCGGCGACGGCCCAAGTGGCTCCCCGGTCGGTCGACTTGAGTAGCCCGTCGTGGCGCGTGCCCAGCCACAGGGTGTCGCTGTCCCGCGGATCGACCAGCAGCCGCTCCCCCATGCCCCGGCCGTCCTCGTTCGCGCCGAGCTTCACGGTGAGGTCGGCACGGGTCCAGGTCGCGCCGCGGTCCTCGGAGCGCAGGACGGCTCCGTTGCCGGCCCAGGACCGGGCGTAGGCGCCGAGGGCGAGGTAGACGCGGTTCGGGTGCGCCGGGTCGACGGCGAGGGCCTCGACGCCGAGGAGGTTCCAGTCGTCCCAGCCGAGGTGATCGGTGAGCGGGGTCCAGCGGGCGGCTCTGTCGTCCCACCGGTAGGCGCCGCCGATGTCGGTGCGGGCGTAGGCGAGACCGCGGACGGCGGGGTGGAAGAGGACGCCGGTCACGAAGCCGGTGCCGCCGACCACGGCGTTGCGCCAGCGGTAGGCGGGGGCGCCCGCGCCGGCCGCGCGGGCCTGCGCTGCGGGGAGACTCGCGAGCGCGGCGGCGGCTGCGGTGCCGGCGAGGACGGTGCGGCGCGTGAGGTGGGTGACGTGCATGGAGTACCTCGGGTGGGTGAAGTGAGTTCGGGGACGTCCGGTCGCAGTTCGCCTGCGGATGATTCGTGGTTGCTCGCGCAGCCGGAACTCAGCCCTTCACCGCGCCCGTCAGCATCCCCTTCTTGAAGTGGCGTTGGACGAACGGCGACGCGACCGCGACCGGGATCAGCGCGAGGACCATGACGGCCATCTGCAGGCCGAGGGCGGAGAGCTGCCCGGTCCGGACGGCCTGCTGAAGACCGGTCGGCGCCTCGGTGTTCTTCTGGACCAGCTGGATGAGCACGTTCTGCAGCGGCATCATCTGCTGGTCGGTGAGATAGATGGACGCGTTGAACCAGGCGCTCCAGTACCCGACCGCGTAGAACAGCGAGATGACGGCCAGCACGGCCCGCGACAACGGCATGATGATGGTCAGCAGGATGCGCAGGTCACTGGCCCCGTCGATGCGCGCGGACTCGGTGAGTTCGGGGGAGATCCCCATGAAGAAGGCCCGCAGGACGAGGATGTTGAAGACGCTGACCGCGCTGGGCAGGACCAGGGACAGATAGGTGTCGGTGAGGCCCAGCGACTGCACCAGAAGGTACGTCGGGATGAGCCCGGCCCCGAAGAACATCGTCGCCAACATGGTCACCAGGAAGAACCGGTGTCCCAGACTCCCGCGCCGCGACAGCCCGTAGGCCGCGAGCACCGACACCGTCATCGAGAACAGCGTGCCGAAGAGCGTGACGCCGACCGAGACCATGATCGCCCGGCTGACCTGGCCGCCGCTGAGCAGTTCTGTGTAGTTGACGAAGGTGATGCCCTCGGGGATCACGACAAGGCCGCCGGCCCGGTCGATCACCGGCTTCGGGGAGAGGCTGGTGACGATCACGATCCACAGCGGACCGAGCACGCCCAGGCAGCAGAGCGCGAGGAAGGCGCTCTTCAACGTGAGTCCGGCCTTGCCCGGCGGCTCCTCCCACACGGGGCGGGCGGGAGCCTGGAGGCTGCGGACGAGCTGCGTGTTGAGGCTCACTTCTGGTACACCCCCTGCTCGCCCAGCAGGTGCGCGAACTTGTTCGCGGCCAGGACGAGGCACACTCCGATGGCTCCCTTGACGAGGCCGACCGCGGCCGCGTAGCTGAAGTCGCCGTTCTGGATACCCATGTTCCACACGTACGTGTCGAGGACCTCGCTGGCGCCCACTCCGACCGCGTCCCGCTGGAGCAGGAACTGCTCGAATCCGACGCTCAGCGCGTCACCCACCCGCAGGACCAGCAGCAACGCGATCACCGGGCGCAGCGCGGGCAGCGTCACGTGCCACATGCGCCGCCAGCGCCCCGCGCCGTCCATGGCGGCGGCCTCGTAGAGGTCGGTGCTGACGGCGGCCAGCGCGGCGAGGAAGACGATGATCCCCCAGCCGGCGTCCTTCCAGACGGTCTGCGCGGTGACCAGGTACTTGAAGAGGTCCGCGTCGGTCATGAGGTCGAAGCCGCTCCACCCGTGGTCCTCGAGGGTCTGCGCGATGATGCCCGCGCCGCCGAACATCTGCTGGAACACGGTGACCACGAGGACCCACGAGAAGAAGTGCGGCAAGTACATGATCGCCTGCGCCACGGCCCGGACCCGGGGCCGGACCACGCTGTTGATGAGCAGTGCGAGGGCGATGGGGATCGGGAAGTACAGCACCAGTTGGAGCACGAACAGGAGAATGGTGTTCTGGGCGGCGTCCCAGAACAGCGGGTCGTCGACCATCCGCGAGAACTGCTCCACCCCGACCCAGGGACTGTGGAAGATCGCCGTGACGCCGTTGCTGGAGACGTACGGGTCGTAGTTCTGGAAGGCGACGACGTTGCCGAGCAACGGGACGTAGTTGAAGAGCAGGAGCAGCACGATGACGGGCAGCGTCATCAGGATCAGCGCGCGGTCGCGGCGCAGCCGGATCCGCCACGGAACCTTGGCGGCCTTGTTCGCCTTGCTCGCCTTGCCCAGCTTGCCGCCCTTGCGCGCCGCCCGCTCCTGCGCCGTGGCCGTGGCGACCGCGGCCGCCGGTTCCTCGACGGCCGCGGGGGGACGGGTTCCGTCGGGCCTGCTCCCGGCCGTGAGGGACATCAGTTGCCGCTGCCGTTCTGGTCGATGAGCTGCTTGTACCAGTCGCGCAGCTTGTCGCCGCCGGAGGACTTCCAGGTGGAGACGGCGGCCTGCACGTCGGACAGCTTCTTGTTGCCGCGCACGTAGTCGATCTCCAGTTGCTCGAACTGGCTGGAGAGGTTGGCGTACTGGGTCGGCTCGACGATGTTCATGCCGTACGTGGACGTCTTCTTCATGAAGGCGCCCATCCGCTGCTGCCACTCGACCTGCTTGCGGGCGACGTCGGGGTAGTCGGGGTGGGCGTAGTAGGCAGCCGGCGCGGACAGCATCACCCAGGCGTTGACCACCTCGGAGTTGCCGAGGTCGTTCTTGACCGGGACGCCGTCCTTGACCGTGTAGTGGGTGCCCTCGACGCCGTAGTCGACGAGCATCCGCTCCTTGGTGCCGTAGGGCGCGGCCGCGAAGTCGGCGGCGGCCAGGGCGTTCTCGACCGTCGTCTTCGAGGCGCCCTTGCGGATCAGCGACCAGATGCCGGCGGGCTGGGCCGCCCACAGCTTCGGGTCGCCGCCGCCGGCGCCGAAGATGTCCATGCCCTCGATCACGAAGTCCGGGTTGGACGCGGCCTGTTCGGCGGTCTTGCCGTACCAGTGGGACATGTCGTTGTTGAAGACCAGGATCTGCCCGGCGGTGAAACGATTGCCCGCGTCGCCCGAGCGCGCCTTGTCGTCGGGATGCACCACGCCCGCGTCGAACAGCTTGCGGGTCCACTCCAGGGCTTCGAGGTACTCGGGCTGCTCGACGCGGTAGGTCAGCTTGCCGTCGTCCCCGATGTTCCAGCCGGCCGTCCCGGAGGCGCGGACGCCGAAGATGTTCCACGCGGTCCAGTTCATGTCGCCGCAGGCCCACACCTTGGCCTTGGCGCTGGTGGCCTCCTTGGCCCAGCTGAGGAACTCGTCGGGCGACTTGGGGACGGAGTAGCCCTTCTTGTCGAAGATGTCCTTGCGGTAGTAGGGCACGATGAAGGACGCGGTGGCGGCCGGCATCGGGATGCCGCGCAGCGCGCCGCCGAAGATGCCCATGCGCCAGGCGTCGGAGGGGATCGCGGCCAGGTTCGGGTACTTCTTGACCTTGTCGCCCGCCAGGTAGGGGCCGAGGTCCATGAACTTCGCGGTGACCGCGTTCGCGATCTTGCCGACCAGTTCCCAACCGGGCACGACCACCATGTCGGGTACGGAGCTGGAGGCGAGGACGGCGCCGAGCTTCTGGCCGTAGGTGTTGCCGTCCTGGTTCTGCCAGGTGATCTTGGTGCCCGCGGCGGCGTCGAGCGCCGTGTAGTAGGCGCAGCCGGCCTTCGGCGGGGAGCCCCAGAACGGGGACATGATCTTGAAGGAGGCGCCGGTGCCGAGCTTCTTCGGGACCGAGGCGGTCAGGGCCGCGAGGTCGACCTTGCCGGTGTAGCCGGACGCCGAACCGTTCTTCGACGGAAGGTCCGGCTGGGCGACCGTGCTGGCGACGTACGTCGGCAGCAGCTTGTTCGCGTCCTTGCCCGACGTGGTGCCGTCTCGCGAGCCGCTCTCCGTGCCGCCGCAGGCGGCTAGCAGCGGCATCCCTCCCGCCACCGCTGCGGTGGCTACCGCGGTGGAGGCGAGGAAGCTTCTCCGGCTGGGTCCGGAGGAGGCGGAAGCGGCGTTCGGCGTCATTGCGTCAACCCTTCATGGCGCACCAGGACACCCGGCGGTGGCCGTCGGCTGCGGTGTCTTCAGTGGATCTGGCTGAGCTGAAGCGGTCCTCCGACCATTACCGACCCTTGACCAGGGCTCTTAGTCGAAGCGCTTCGATGTTGCTGCGAGGTTAAGTGAAGGGGAAGGGGCGCACAAGGGTCGCATCCAAATTCCTCCGAGGTATCGGGGAGTGACCTGTTCTTATGCGCCACTTGAAATAGTGGCGAGGTCCCTTGACACCCACCCCACCGTCGAATGAGCATCGAAGCGCTTCGAAAGAGCCCTCCCCGCTCCACCGCAAAGGGATCCCCACGTGACCGCACACACGCCGCCCACGCCGCCTTTCCGCGATCCGCAGCTGCCGTTCGCGAAGCGCATCGACGATCTGCTGTCCCGACTGACCCTGGAGGAGAAGGTCTCCTTCCTGCACCAGTTCGCCCCCGCCGTCGAACGTCTCGGCATCGCCGCGTTCCGCACCGGCCAAGAAGCGCTGCACGGCGTCGCGTGGATGGGCCCGGCGACGGTGTTCCCGCAGGCCGTGGGGTTGGCCGCGACGTGGAACACGGACCTGGTGCACCGGGTCGGCGAGGCGGTGTCCAAGGAGGTCCGGGCGATGCGCGCCCGCGACGATCGGGTCGGCCTCAACGTCTGGTCCCCCACGGTCAACCTGCTGCGCCACCCCTTGTGGGGCCGCAACGAGGAGGGCTACTCCGAGGACCCGAAGCTGACCTCCGCCATCGCCACCGCCTACACGCACGGTCTGCGCGGCGATCATCCGACGTACTGGCGCACGGCCCCGGTGCTCAAGCACTGGCTGGCCCACAACAACGAGACGGGCCGGGACGTCACCTCGTCCTCGGTCCGCCCGCGCGTGCTGCACGAGTACGACCTGCGCGCCTTCAAGGAGACCGTCGAGGCGGGCGCGGTGGCCGGCGTGATGCCCGCGTACAACCTGGTCAACGGCCGGCCGAACCATGTCTCGCCGTATCTGGGCGAGCATCTGCGCGCCTGGACCGACGACGAGCTGCTGGTCTGCTCGGACGCGGGCGCGCCCTCCAACCTGGTGGACTCCGAGCACTACTTCGACACCCACGAGGCGGCGACGGCGGCGGCGCTGGTCGCCGGGGTGGACAGCTTCACCGACCACGGCACCGACGGCTCGAAGATCGTCGCCCGGATCACCGGCGCCCTGGAGCAGGGCCTGCTGACGGAGGCCGACGTCGACGCGGCGGTGCGCCGCCAGCTCTCGGTCCGCTTCCGGCTGGGCGAGTTCGACCCGCACTACGACCCGCACGCGGGCACCGGCGAGTTCGACACCCCGGCCCACCGCACGCTCGCCGGGGAGGCCGCCGAGCAGGCCGTCGTCCTGCTGCGCAACGACGGGGTGCTGCCGCTGGCCGCCGACACCCGGATCGCGGTGGTCGGCCTGCTCGCCGACGAGTGCAAGCTCGACTGGTACAGCGGCACGCTGCTCCACCGCTCCACTCCCCTGGAGGGGCTGTACGAGCGGTTCGGCGCGGAGCGCGTCGCGTTCGCGGAGGGCGTGGACCGGGTCCTGCTCAAGACCTCGGCGGACACGTTCCTGAAGGTCCCCACCGCCCCCGAGGCCGCCGACGAGGTGCGCGGCGCGGAAGGCGCCCTCGACCCGGCGCTGCTCGCCGGCCGCACCGACCTCCCGCCGCTGACCACGGACGCCGTCGGCACGGAGCTCGCGCTCGTCGACTGGGGCGAGGACGTGCTGACGCTCCGCGCGCCCGACGGCCGCTATCTCTCGGTCGCCGAGGACGGCTTCCTGCGCGCCGCCGCCGACCAGCCCGGCGGCTGGGTGGTCCAGGAGACGTTCCGCCTCGAACCCCATGGAAACGGTCACCTCCTGCTGCACGTGGGAACGGGTCGCCATGTCTGTGTCGCCGCCGACGGCGTCAGGGTTGCCGGGGAGGACGAGCGGAGCGGGGCGAATCCCGAGGTCTTCGAGCTCATCGTCGTCGAATCCGGCGAGGACGCAGTGACCCGTGTCACGGCCGAGGCCGATGTGGTCGTGGTGGTGGCGGGCAACGACCCGCACATCAACGGCCGGGAGACGGAGGACCGCACGACGCTGCGGCTGCCGCCCCACCAGGAGCGGCTGCTGGCGGCCGCCCGGGCGGCGAACGCGAGCACGGTGCTGGCCCTGGTGTCGGCGTATCCGTACGCGTTTCAGCCGGGCCCGCTGTCGGCGGTGCTGTGGACGGCGCACGGCGGCCAGGCCGCGGGGACCGCCCTGGCGCGCGTCCTGGCCGGCGACGTCTCCCCCGCGGGCCGCCTGCCGCAGACCTGGTACGCCGACGACGCCGATCTGCCCGACCTCCTCGACTACGACGTGATCGGCGCCCGCCAGACGTATCTGTACTTCGAGGGCGCCCCCCTGTTCCCCTTCGGGCACGGCCTGTCGTACGCGTCGTTCTCCTACGCCGACCTGGCGGTGCGCGTCGAGGACGGCTCGGCGCACCTCGCCTGCACGGTCGCCAACACCGGGGACCGGGCCGCCGACGAGGTCGTCCAGCTCTACACGCGCGCCGTGGACCCCTCGGTCACCCGCCCGCGCCGCGAGCTGCTCGACCACCGCCGGGTGCGGCTCGCCCCGGGCGCGAAGGCGGAGCTGTCCTTCGAGGTCCCGCTGTCCGCGTTCGCGTTCTGGGACGTGACACAGGGCCGGTGGCGGCTGGAATCCGGCCCCTACGACCTGCTGGTCGGCGCGTCCAGCGCGGACATCCGCCTGCGCGCCACGATCACGCTGGAGGGCGAGCCGTCCGTGCCCCGCCCGGTCCGCGGGCGCGGCCTGGCGGCCGTCGACTTCGACGAGCAGAGCGGCACCGAGATCGTCGACCGCACGAAGACGTCGGGCGACGCGGTGTCCCCGGTCGCGGGCGGGACGGGCGAGTTGGTCTACCGCGCCTGCGACTTCGGCAGCGCGACGGCGGTGGCGGCCTTGGCGGTGGCCGGCGCGGGCACGGTGGAACTCGCCCTGGACGGCGGTCCGACCCTGGCCACGCTGACGGTCGCGACGCCCACCCCGGGCCCGTACGACTATGTGAGCGTCGACGCTCCCTTCCCCGCCGAGGGCGTCCACGACCTGCGCCTCCGCTTGCGCGGCCCGCTGCGGCTCGCGCATGTCGGCTTCACCGGTTGAGGGGCCCGGACAGAGCCGACACGGAGAAGGGGCTCGGCACCGGAAGGCATCGGCGCCGAGCCCCTTCTTCGAGAAGCCTATCTGAAAATGGTTCCCATTAGCCAGAGCGGGACGGGCTAGAGCGCCAGCCCGGTCAGGACCAGCACCCGCTCGTACGTGTAGTCGTCCATCGCGAACCTGACGCCCTCTCGGCCGACCCCGGACTGCTTGACGCCGCCGTACGGCATCTGGTCGGCGCGGTAGGAGGGCACGTCGCCGACGACGACACCGCCGACCTCCAGCGCGCGGTGGGCGCGGAAGGCGACCTGGAGGTCGTGGGTGAACACGCCCGCCTGGAGGCCGTACTTGGATTCGTTGACCGCCGCGAAGGCCTCCGCCTCGCCGTCCACCCTGCGCACGGTGAGGACCGGCCCGAAGACCTCCTCGCAGGCGATCGTGGTGTCGGCTGGCACGTCGGCGAGCACGGTCGGCGCGTAGGAGGCGCCGTCCCGCTTGCCGCCCGCGAGCAGGGAGGCGCCGGCCGCGACGGCCTCGTCCACCCAGGTCTCGACGCGCTTGGCCGCGTCCTCGCTGACCAGCGGGCCGACGTCCGTCGCCTCGTCGGCGGGGTCGCCGGGGACCTGGGCCTCGACGGCGGCGACGATGCGCGGCAGCAGCCGGTCGTAGACGGCGGCGTCCGCGATGACCCGCTGCACGGAGATGCAGGACTGGCCGCCCTGGTAGTTGGAGAAGGTCGCGATACGGCCGGCGGCCCAGTCCAGGTCTGCGTCGCTCGCGTAGTCCCCGAGGACCACGGCCGCGCCGTTCCCGCCCAGCTCCAGGGTGCAGTGCTTGCGCGGCACCGAGTCCATGATCGCGTAGCCGACCTTCTCGGAGCCGGTGAAGGAGATGACCGGCAGCCGCTCGTCCTGGACGAGGGCCGGCATCCGGTCGTTGGCGACCGGCAGGATGCTCCAGGCGCCGGCGGGCAGCTCGGTCTCGGCGAGCAGATCGCCGATGAGCAGGCCGGAGAGCGGGGTCGCCGGGGCGGGCTTCAGGATGATCGGCGCACCGGCCGCGATCGCCGGGGCGATCTTGTGGGCGCACAGGTTCAGCGGGAAGTTGAACGGCGCGATGCCGAGCACGACGCCCTTCGGGAAGCGCCGGGTGAGGGCGAGGCGCCCCTGGCCGCCGAGGTCGGTGTCGAGGCGCTGGGCCTCGCCGCCGTTGAACCGCCGGGCCTCCTCGGCCGCGAACCGGAACACCGAGACCGCGCGCCCGACCTCGCCGCGCGCCCACTTGATCGGCTTGCCGTTCTCGGCGGAGATCAGCTGCGCGATCTCCTCGGTGCGCTCGACGAGACGCCTGCTGACGTGGTCGAGGGCGGCGGCGCGCACATGGGCCGGGGTGGCGGCGAACTCGTCCCGCACCGCGTGGGCGGCGGCGACGGCCTCCTCGACCTGCGCGTCCGTCGGCACGCTGACCTTCCCGACGAGCCGACCGTCCCACGGGGAGGTGACGTCGAAGGTTTCCTCGCCGGTGGCCTGGCGGCCGGCGAGCCAGAAGGCATGGGTGGAAGTCATAGTGGCGTTCCCGGCCCTTCCGCGTTGGGGGTGTCCTGTGGCTTGCGTGCACCACGGTAGGGGCGGGAAGCCGAAGGAGCGCTTGTCCGAGTCGTACGGGTGGGCGGCGAGGGTGCGCCGGTTTGGCGCGGTCGACGGCCCGGTTCCCGCTGCCGCCCCTGCTCCCGCCCGCGTTGCCGCTCCCCTCGCCCTTGCCCTTCCTGTTCCCGTTCCCGTTCCCGTTCCAGGAAGAGCCACAGCGCGCCCAGCAGCACCGTGCACAGGCACCAGCCGGCCACGACGTCCAGCGGCCAGTGGTAGCCCCGCCGGACCAGTCCGAAGGAGACGGCCAGCACGAGGAGCGCGCTCACGGCGACGGCCAGCCGCCGGGCGGCCGCGGTGCGCAGCCAGGGCAGCAGGATCAGCGCCGCGGAGCCGTAGACGACGGCCGCCGTCGCCGTGTGCCCGGAGGGGTAGTAGCCGGTGGCCGGCGGCACGGCGGGCGTGCCGGGCCGGTCGGTCCACTCCTTGAGGGGGACGACGATCAGCGGCACCAGCACCAGCAGAGCGAGCGCGGCGACGGACGGCGCCCACCACCGCGTCTCGCCCGCCGCTCTCCGTCGCCATGCCACGTAGGCCGCGACCAGCACCAGGACGGGCACCGCGACCGGCACGTTCCCCAGGTCGGACAGCAGTTCGGAGGCCCGGTCCGGGTGGACGAGGGCGCGGCTGACGCGCTCGTCCAGGCTCAGGAGAGGGCCGTCGGCGGCCACCTGCCAGGTGATCAGCGCGAAGAGCAGCGCGGGCAGGCCGAGCAGGAGTGCGCGCGGGCCTGGGCGGGAGCGGGGCGACATGGGCTCCAGCCTCTCAGGAGCGGCCACCCTCGGGAACGGGGGTCCGGGCGGTGTGGTCCAGGACCGCGGCGGCCAGCGGGGCGTGCACCGGGCGGGGCAGGGCGTGCCCCATGCCGGGGATCTCCACCAGGCGGGCGCCCCGGATCACCTGGGCGAGGTGCCGGGCGTGGGGCGGCGGGTAGACGGGCTCGGCCGGCCCGGACACGACGAGGGTGGGGACGGTGTTGCGGGCGAGCTGTTCGGTACGGAGCAGACCGGAGGTGTCGGCGCGGGCATGCGCGGTGCCGGAGCGGTGGTGTCCGGTGTGCGCGATGATCCTGCGTTCCAGGGCGCGGGCGTCCTCGGCGTCGAAGGGGATCCCGTCGCCGCCGAGCAGCCGCCAGTGCTCGACCCGCCGGTCGAGTTCCGCCTCCCTCTCCGGGCCCTCCGACTCCGAGCCGTCCAGTTCCAGGCCCTTGTGTCCAGCTCCCTCCTGTTCCGGGCCCTCCTGTTCGTGTTCCAGATGTGTCCACAGCTCCAGCAGCCGGGGTGCGGGGCCGGGCAGTTCCTCCACCGGGACCCGGCTGCCGTCCGGTGCCCGGTAGGGCGTGCCGCTCAGGGCGCCCGTGCCGATGAGGGTGGCGGTGCGCAGCCGGTCGGGGTGGTCGGCGAGCAGGAGTTGGGCCAGCGTGCCGCCCATCGACATGCCGACGACATGCGCCCGGTCGACGCGGAAGGCGTCCAGGACCGCGACGGCGTCCTCGGCGAGCGCGGTGAGGGGGTAGGGACGCTCGTCGTACGCCCAGGTGGAACGGCCGGTGTCGCGGTGGTCGTAGCGGATCACGCGGTGGCGGGCGGCGAGGAGGTCCACGAACTCGTCCGGCCAGCCGAGCCCGGATGCCTGCGCACCCATGACGAGCAGCAGGGGCGACGCCCCGGCGGGGCCGCGTTCCTCCGCCCAGAGCCGGATGCCGGGCGCTGCGTCGACAAAGCGTTCCATCGGTTCCTCCGGCCGGCGATGCGAGACGATACGCACCGTATCGCATGGCCTCCGAAAAAACCCTGCAAAAAGACCCCGGAACGAGTCCGGGGTCTGCGCCAGGAGAGAAGGAGGTCGGCCACCCCGGAACAGGGGGGGGTAGTTCCGGGGTGGCCGTCCGGACCGGAATGCCGGCCGCCCCGGGGGGTTTGGGGCGGGCGGCCGTCCGATCGGTGTGGAGATCCGAAGCCGGAAACTCCGGTTGTGTGCGCGAGGGCACGACCAGGTCGAAGCTGGGGAGGCCCCGGCCTGGGTTCCGTCCACAGTTCCCTGTGGACGGGGTGTATCTCTCATCTGGGTAGAACGTACGGCAGTGACAGGCGGTACGACAGACCGTATTCCGTCCCGCCATCCTCCTCCCACACCTTCTTCACACGCTCTGCGGCGGATGGGAGTCCGCTGTGCGGCGCCCCTGCCCGGATACGCGTCAGATGCGGGCGAAGGCCTGCTCGATGATGTCGAGGCCCTCGGTCAGCAGATCGTCGCCGATGACCAGCGGGGGCAGGAAGCGCAGCACGTTGCCGTAGGTGCCGCAGGTCAGGACCAGCAGGCCCTCCTGGTGGCAGGCCTTGGCGAGCGCGGCGGTCGACGCGGCGTCCGGCTCCTTCGTCGTACGGTCCTTGACCAGCTCGATGGCGATCATCGCGCCCCGGCCGCGGACGTCGCCGATGACCTCGAACTTCTCGGCCATGGCGGTGAGCCGGGCCTTCATGACGGACTCGATGTGCTTGGCCTTGGCGTTGAGGTCGAGCTCCTTCATCGTCTCGATCGAGCCGAGCGCGCCCGCGCAGGCCACCGGGTTGCCGCCGTAGGTGCCGCCCAGGCCGCCCGCGTGCGCCGCGTCCATGATCTCGGCGCGACCGGTGACGGCGGCGAGCGGCAGCCCGCCGGCGATGCCCTTGGCCGTCGTGATCAGGTCCGGGACGATCCCCTCGTCCTCGCAGGCGAACCACTGGCCGGTGCGGCAGAAGCCGGACTGGATCTCGTCGGCGACGAAGACGATGCCGTGGTCGGAGGCGAACTTGCTGATGGCCGGAAGGAACCCCTTGGCGGGCTCGATGAAGCCGCCCTCGCCGAGCACCGGCTCGATGATGATCGCGGCCACGTTCTCCGCGCCGACCTGCTTGACGATCTGGTCGACGGCCTGCGCGGCGGCCTCGGGGCCGGCGTTCTCGGCGCCGGTGGGCCAGCGGTAGCCGTAGGCGACCGGGACGCGGTAGACCTCGGGCGCGAACGGGCCGAAGCCGTGCTTGTACGGCATGTTCTTGGCGGTGAGCGCCATCGTCAGGTTCGTCCGGCCGTGGTAGCCGTGGTCGAAGACGACGACCGCCTGGCGCTTGGTGTAGGACCGGGCGATCTTGACGGCGTTCTCGACGGCCTCGGCGCCCGAGTTGAACAGCGCGGACTTCTTCGCGTGGTCGCCCGGCGTGAGCTCGGCGAGGGCCTCGGCGACCTCCACATAGCCCTCGTACGGCGTGACCATGAAACAGGTGTGGGTGAAGTCGGCGAGCTGGGCCGTGGCCCGGCGTACGACGGCCTCGGCGGAGGCGCCGACGGAGGTCACCGCGATGCCGGAGCCGAAGTCGATCAGACGGTTGCCGTCGACGTCCTCGATGATGCCGCCGCCCGCGCGCTTGGTGAAGACGGGCAGCACGGAGCCCACCCCGGCCGCGACCGCGGCGGTGCGGCGGGCCTGCAGTTCCTGCGACTTCGGGCCGGGGATGGCGGTGACGACGCGGCGCTCCTGCGGAAGGGCGGTCATGAGGGGCTCCTGGGGTTTCGCGGACACGTGCCTTCTTTTCTCGCAGGCTAGGACGGGGCGAGGGGGGTGGGCATGCTCCATGTGGGCGGTGTCGGCCGGCAGGCTTGTCCGTCGTGGACAGTGCCGGTGGACGGCGATCGTCGCGGGTCCGGCCAGGTAAACGGTGAACTCCCGTTGTGGGCGCGTTAGATTGACTCGCTGAGTGCACACGGAACGGCTGGTCAGGGGGCAGGGGCGATGGACAGCGACGGGACGCAGGACATGCGGGGTACGCATGCGAATCCTGTGCCGCGCCCGGCGGGGCCTCCGCAGGTGCCGCCACGGCCGGCGCAAGCGCCGGCCGCACAGTCCTTCTCCTCCACTGCCGAATGGCTGAACGAGGAGCGGCCGACCGCGAAGCCGGGTGTCTGGCGGTTCGGGTACCGGCTGCCGAAGACGGCGGCGCGGGCGGCGGAGCGCCTCGCGCCGGTGACGGTCGTCGGGATGCTGGTACCGCTCGTCGTGGCGCTCGTGCTGTGGTCCCTGTGGCGCAGGGGCGCTCTGCCGTACCAGTTCACGCTGCTGCGGCTGTTCACCCCCGAGGACTGGTGGTGGGGCGGCACGATCGCCTCCGACAAGACTTGGGAGGGCGAAGAAGCCCGAGTCCTCTATGACGGCCTCTTCTTCGCGGCTCTCGTCTACGCCATGGGGCGACTGGGCAGTTGGCCGGACGCCCTACGGCACTTCGTGGGCCGACGTTCCCAGCCCTCGCGTGCATTGCTCGCCCTGCTGTGCGCGCTAGCCTCTCTCAGTCTCGTGTTCCCCGGCACCTTCGGGGTCGGCTGGGACGCGCTGCCGGTCCAAAAACCAATCTTCGCCCTGATTTCACTGGTCTCCGGCGGCTACGAACTCTTCCAATCTCCACTGTTCGACAACACCTTGTATGCGGCAATTGCCCTGCTGGTGGTGTGGCCGTTCGCGAAGGTCGGCGACTGGCTGCCGTATCTGAAGGCACGACGCGCCACCGGTGGTGGGCCCCAGGCCGCCGCCCCCGCCGCCGAACGCCCCCGCTCCCAGTGGCCCGAGCTGCGGGACGCGGGACAGTACGAGGCGGCCGACCTGCTCACCGGCGAGGTCACGGCCGGCCGGATGAACGACGTGGACTGCGTGCGCGTGCGGCGGGCGTGGACGGCGAGGCTCCCGGACTTCCGGGAGACCGTGCTGCGCCAGGGCGGGGCGGCCTGGACCCACCCCTCCGGCGCCCGCGACCTGCCCCGGCGCGGCGCACGCCACGACGTGCTCGCCGGGCAGGTGCGCATCGGCCGCTGGGCGGCCGCCGAGCGCACCCCGGTCGGCTACCGGGACGCGGGCGCCGCGCTCGACCCGGACGTGCTGGGCACCTCGCTGCTCGCGGTCGGACCGTCCGGTTCCGGCAAGACGCGGACCCTGCTCGAACCGCTGACCGAGGCGCTGGCGCTCCAGGCGCTCACCGGGGCGTGCGCCGTCGTCGCGGTGTCGTCGCCCGGCGGCGGACCGCTCGGCGCCGACTCCGCGTTCGACGTGATCGTCCGGATCGGCGACCCGTCGTCCGTGCACGACCTGGACCCGTACGCGGGCTCCGACGACCCGGACGAGGCGGCCGGGATCCTCGCCGAGGCGCTGGTCGGCGACCTCGACGCGGTGAGCGGGCAGGGCGCGGCCACGGCGCTGGCCCAGCTGCTGGGCCCCTACCGGGCGGCGCACGCCCGCTTCCCCACGTTCCCCGAGCTGCGCGAGCTCCTGGAGGGCGAGCCGGGCGCGCTGTCCGCGCTGCGCGAGGCGGTGGCCGACGACGACGTGATGCGCCGTGAGCTGGAGGCGCGCGTCCGCCAGACCGGGTCGGCGGGCGACCCTGGCCGTGCGCTCGCCGACCGGCTGGCGCTGCTGAACCGTCCGGTGTTCGCGGAGTTCTTCGGCGGGGGCGGCGAGGCGCACCGGGCGTTCTCGCTGCGCGCCGTCGCCCATCACCCGCTGCGGGTCCGCGTCGACCTGCCCGAGCGGGGGCACGAGGAGGCCGCCCGACTGATCACCCGGCTGGTCCTCGCCCAGTTCCACACGGTCGTACGGGAGCGGCACGACCACTTCGTCTGTCTGGTCCTGGACGACGCCACCGGGACGATCACCGACGGGTCGGTGCGCAGGTTGCAGCGGCTGCGCTCGCAGAACGCGGGCGTGGTGCTCGCGCTGCGCACGGTCGGCGACGTCCCCGAGGCCCTGCACGGGCCGCTGTACGGGGCGGTCGGCTGCCGGATGGCGTTCTCCGGCATCACCACCTGGGACGGCAGCAGGTTCGCGCAGACCTGGGGCACCGAGTGGGTGGAGACCACGGAGGTCGCCAAGCACACGGTCTTCGCCGACCAGCCGATGACCCGTGCCATCCACGCGCTGCGCAAGCTGGTGACCGGCAAGGCGGTGACCACGGACGCGGTGACCGTGCGCCAGGTCGAGCGGGAGCGGTGGTCGGCGTCCCAGCTGGCGCACGAGGTCCCGCCCGGACACGCGGTGCTGTCCCTGACGAGCGTGCGGGGCGAGCACGCACCGCCGCTGCTGGTGGACCTGCGGGGCTGAAGAGTCCCCTGGGACTCCGCCGGTGAGGCAGAATCGATACAGCCCGTTCATACGCGGTGGCCAAATGATCACGCTCTCCCACTGAAGGCCCCATGCCCCCCACGCTCGCCTCGCTCGTCCATCACTCCGCGCTGAAGCTCACCGTGCGGGCGGGCGAGGACCGGCTGGACGTGCCGGTGCGCTGGGCGCACGTCAGCGAGCTCGCGGACCCCGTGCCCTACATGGAGGGCGGGGAGCTGCTGCTGATCACCGCGCTCAAGCTGGACGCGGAGGACCCGGAGGCCATGCGGCGCTATGTGCGGAGGCTGGCCAAGGCGGGTGTGGTCGGGCTCGGCTTCGCCGTCGGCGTGAACTACGAGGAGATCCCCGAGGCGCTGGTGGACGCGGCCGAGGAGGAGGGCCTGCCGCTGCTGGAGGTGCCGCGCCGCACGCCCTTCCTCGCGATAAGCAAGGCGGTGTCGGCGGCGATCGCGGCCGACCAGTACCGGGCGGTCACGGCCGGGTTCGCGGCCCAGCGCGAGCTGACGAAGCAGGCGTTGACGGACGGCCCGGAGGGGCTGCTCGGCGCGCTCGCCGCCCAGGTCGACGGGTGGGCGGCGCTGTACGACGCCTCGGGCGCCGTCGTGGCGGCCGCGCCGGAGTGGGCGGTCCGGCGGGCCGCGCGGCTCACGGCGGAGGTGGAGCGGCTGCGGGAGCGGCCCGCCCCGGCCTCGGCGGTGGTCGGGGGCGGCGGCGGACCGGAGCACCCCGGGCAGGACGACCGGGTCGAGCTGCACTCCCTGGGCACCGGCCGGCGCCCGCGCGCCGCGCTCGCCGTCGGCACCGCGTCGGCCCTGGGCACCGCCGAGCGGTACGCCGTCCACTCGGCGATCGCCCTGCTCACCCTCACCACGGAGCGCTCGCGCCCGCTGCACGCGGCGCAGCAGCGGATCGGCGCGGCGGTGCTGCGGATGCTGCTGGCGGGCGAGCCGGACCACGCGAGGGCCGTGGCCGGCGACCTGTACGGCGATCTCCTCGACGCCCCGTTCCGGATGCTGCTCGCCGAGCCGGCGTCGACGTCG
This sequence comes from Streptomyces sp. NPDC050263, assembly GCF_040655955.1. Taxonomy (NCBI): domain Bacteria; kingdom Bacillati; phylum Actinomycetota; class Actinomycetes; order Kitasatosporales; family Streptomycetaceae; genus Streptomyces; species Streptomyces sp. NPDC050263. The sequence continues at coordinate 99,990 of NZ_JBFAKW010000004.1, forward strand.
GTGGAGCCCTCCACCGACCCCTCCGCCGACCCTTTCGGCGACCTCGTCGAGGCGGTCGAGTCGGCGGCGGCCCGGGCCGGGGAGGCCGTCCTGGCGGTGCCCGAGGGCGGTCGGCTGGTGGCGTTGGTCAGGGACGGGGGCGCGGCCGCGGCGGCCTGCGCCCGGTCCTCCGGGGACGGCGCGCCCGATCCCGCCGACGAGGACGGGCTCGTCGTGGGGCTGTCCGCGCCGGCCGGGCCGATCACGGCGGCAGGGGCGTACAAGCAGGCGGAGCAGGCGCTGTCCGTGGCGCGGCGCAGGGGCCGGGTCTTCGTGGAGCACGAGCAGCTCGCGGCGGGCTCGGTCCTGCCGCTCCTCGCGGACGACGCGGTCAAGGCGTTCGCGGACGGTCTGCTGCGCGCCCTGCACGACCACGACGCGACCGGCCGCGGCGATCTGGTGGCCTCCCTGCGCGCCTGGCTCTCCCGCCACGGCCAGTGGGACGCGGCAGCCGCCGATCTGGGCGTCCACCGCCACACCCTGCGCTACCGGATGCGCCGGGTGGAGGAGATCCTCGGCCGCTCCCTGGACGACCCGGACGTCCGCATGGAGCTGTGGCTGGCCCTGAAGGCGACGTCGTCGGACTGAAGTGCGGGGCTGGGGGCCGGCTGGGCTGTTGTCAGGTACCCCGCGTCGGCCGCACGGGCGGCCGACGTGAAGGGGTCCGAGCGGACGGTGCTCTGAAGGGGCGCGGGGAGCTGCGCGACCGGCCACGATGGCGCCGCAGACAACCCGGGGCGTAGCGCGGCGCTCCCCGCGGAGCGTTTGGCGGGCCTCCCGGTCCGGGGAACGTGGAGGCTCGGGGACCCCGACCAGGTCGGTGGCCGGAGGCGGGGCCGGGTGGTCCGGGTCGGTCAGCCGTCCAGGTCCTCTCCGCCTGCCAGGCCGGCGGCCGCCTCGTGCATCGCCAGTTCGAGGAGCGCGGCGTCGGTCAGGGTGCCGGAGCCGTCCGGCGGGACCAGCCAGCGCACGCTTCCGGTCGAGCGGCCCGGGTAGGGCACGACGATCCAGGTGCCGGCCCCGGCCGTGCGGATGCCGGTGCCGAGCCAGCGGGCGGCCGTGCCGGGCGCCACGAAGAAGCCCATGCGGTCGTCTCCGAAGTCGACGAGCACGGGGCCCGGCCGGTCGAGGATCCGGGTGAGCACGTCGAGGGTGGGATAGCCGAGCCGGCCCGGCAGGATGAGTACGTCCCAGGCGCGGCCGGCGGGCAGCAGCGCCACCCCCATCGGGTTGCGCTCCCATTCCCAGCGGCATGCCTCGGGATCCGGTGCGACGGATGCCAGCCATTCGACTGCCGTCTTCGCCCCAGCCATGTGAAGACCTCCCTTTCGCTTCTGGACGCGATCGCGTCAGGAGGGAGAGGGAGGTCCGGGCCGAGCATTACGCGGGTTTCGACGACCCGTAGGGGTGAACCAGGTCACACCTGGTCGGGCGGGTCACCCGCCGGGCGTCAGCTGTCGAAGCCCAGGCCCAGTCGGTCCATCGTCTTCAGCCAGAGGTTGCGGCGGCCGGCGTGCGCGTCCGCGCGGGCCAGCGACCACTTGGTGAGAGCGATGCCGGTCCAGGCGAACGGCTCGGGCGGAAAGGGCAGCGGCTTCTTGCGGACCATCTCCAGCCGCGTCCGCTCGGTGCTCTCGCCCGCGAGCAGGTCGAGCATCACCTCGGCCCCGAAGCGGGTGGCCCCGACGCCCAGGCCGGTGTACCCGGCCGCGTACGCGGTCCTCCCCTGGTGCGCGGTGCCGAAGAACGCGGAGAACCGCGAGCAGGTGTCGATCGCGCCGCCCCACGCGTGCGTGAAGCGGACGCCCTCCAGCTGCGGGAAGCAGGTGAAGAAGTGTCCGGCGAGCTTGGCGTAGGTCTCCGGCCGGTCGTCGTACTCGGCGCGCACCCGGCCCCCGTAGGGGTAGACGGCGTCGTAGCCTCCCCACAGGATCCGGTTGTCGGCGGACAGCCGGAAGTAGTGGAACTGGTTGGCCGAGTCCCCGAGGCCCTGCCGGTTCTTCCAGCCGATCGAGCCGAGCTGCCCGGCGGTCAGCGGTTCGGTCATCAGCGCGTAGTCGTAGACCGGGACGGTGTACGCGCGCACCCGCTTGACCAGGTTGGGGAAGATGTTCGTGCCGAGCGCGACCTGCCGGGCGCGGACCTGCCCGTAGGGGGTGCGGACGGCCATCCCGGCGCCGTACGGCTTCAGCGTCAGGGCGGGCGTGTGCTCGTGGACGCGGACGCCGAGCCGCACGCACGCCTGCTTCAGACCCCAGGCCAGCTTGGCGGGGTGGAGCATGGCCACGCCCCGGCGGTCGTACAGTCCCGCCTCGAAGGTGGGCGAGGCGACCTGTGCGCGCACCGCGTCCGCGTCGAGGAACTCGATGCCGTCGGCGAGGCCCTTGCGCTCGAGCTCCTCGTACCAGTCGCGCAGTTCCCACGCCTGGTACGTCTCGGTGGCGACGTCGATCTCGCCGGTGCGCTCGAAGTCGCAGTCGATGCCGTGCCGGGCGATCGCCGCCTCGATCTCGTCGAGGTTGCGCGCGCCCAGTTCCTGGAGTGTGTGGATCTCGTCGGGCCAGCGGGCCAGCCCGTTGGGCAGACCGTGGGTGAGGGAGGCTGCGCAGAAGCCTCCGTTGCGTCCCGAGGCGGCCCAGCCCACCTCGCGGCCCTCCAGCAGCACCACGTCCCGCCCCGGGTCGCGCTCCTTGGCGACGAGCGCGGTCCACAGTCCGCTGTAGCCGCCGCCGACGACCAGCAGATCGCAGCTCTCGGCGCCGGTGAGCGCCGGCTCGGGACGCGGCCTGCCGGAGTCCTCCAGCCAGTAGGGGACCGGCTGCGCGTCGGAGAGGGAGTCGATCCACCGGTTCACGGGAATCACGCCTTCTGCCGGTTGCGGCGGTTTCCGATGACCATCGAGAGAAGGACCAGCACTACGGCGACCAGGAACATCGCCGTGCCGATGACATTGATCTGCACGGGCGTTCCGCGTTGTGCCGAACCCCAGACGAACATGGGGAAGGTGACGGTCGAGCCGGCGTTGAAATTGGTGATGATGAAATCGTCGAAGGAGAGCGCGAAGGCGAGCAGCGCGCCCGCCGCGATGCCGGGGGCGGCGATGGGCAGGGTCACCCTGGCGAAGGTCTGCACGGGCCCGGCGTAGAGGTCGCGGGCGGCCTCCTCCAGCCGCGGGTCCATGGACATCACGCGCGCCTTGACCGCCGTCACGACGAAGCTGAGGCAGAACATGATGTGCGCGATGAGGATCGTCCAGAACCCGAGCTGTGCGCCCAGGTTGAGGAAGAGGGTGAGCAGCGAGGCCGCCATGACGACCTCGGGCATCGCCATCGGCATGAAGATCAGCGAGTTGACGGCGCCCCGCGCGCGGAAGCGGTAGCGGACCAGCGCGAAGGCGATCATCGTGCCGAGGACCGTCGCGCCGATGGTCGCCCAGATCGCGATCTGGAGGCTGAGCGACAGCGAGCCGCACAGGCCGGAGACCCCGCACGGGTCTTTCCAGGCGTCCGTGGAGAACTGCTGCCAGGTGTAGTTGAAACGCCCCTTCGGTTTGTTGAAGGAGAACACCGTGACGACGATGTTCGGCAGGAGGAGATACGCGAGCGTGATGAGTCCCGCGATGACCGCGAAATGGCGCTTGAGCCAGTTGACGAAGGGCATTTAGACCAGATCCTCCGTCCCGGACCTGCGGATGTAGAAAGTGACCATGAGCAGAATCGCGGCCATGAGAATGAAGGAGAGAGCCGCGGCCGTCGGATAGTCCAGGACGTTCAGGAACTGCGTCTGGATCACGTTGCCGATCATGCGGGTGTTGGTGCTGCCGAGGAGTTCCGCGTTGACGTAGTCGCCGGCCGCCGGGATGAAGGTCAGCAGCGTGCCGGAGACGACGCCGGGCATCGAGAGCGGGAAGGTGACCCGGCGGAAGGTGGTGCTCGGCTTGGCGTAGAGGTCGCCGGCCGCCTCGTGGAGCCGCCCGTCGATGCGCTCCAGCGAGGAGTACAGCGGCAGGATCATGAACGGCAGGAAGTTGTACGTCAGACCGCAGACCACCGCGAGCGGCGTCGCCAGGACCCGGTCGCCGGCGGTCCAGCCCAGCCAGCTGGTGACGTCCAGGACGTGCAGGGTGTTGAGGGCCCCGACGACCGGGCCGCCGTCCGCGAGGATCGTCTTCCAGGCGAGGGTGCGGATCAGGAAGCTGGTGAAGAAGGGCGCGATCACCAGGATCATGATCAGGTTGCGCCAGCGCCCGGCGCGGAAGGCGATCAGATAGGCCAGCGGATAGCCCAGCACCAGACAGAGGACCGTCGCGGCGCCGGCGTACAGGATCGAGCGCAGGAACTGCGGCCAGTACTCGCTCAGCGCGTCCCAGTAGGTCGCGAAGTGCCAGGTGACCTTGTAGCCCTCCTCCAGGGAGCCCGTCTGCACGGAGGTGGAGGCCTGGTAGAGCATCGGCAGCGCGAAGAACACGATCAGCCAGAGCAGACCGGGCAGCAGCAGCCAGTACGGCGTCCAGCGCCCGCGTCTGCGCGGCGGCTTCTTCGTGGGGGCCGTCGGGGAGAGAGGCGGGGGCGCCTCGGTGAGCGTCGCCATTTCAGACCGCCGCCTCTTCCTGGATGCCGGCGTCGATGTCCTGGGCGGCGTCCAGGCCGAAGGTGTGGGCCGGGTTCCAGTGCAGGACGACGTCGGCGCCGGGCCTCAGCCGGGCGTCGCGGTCGATGTTCTGGACGTAGACCTCGAACTCGGGGCAGACCTGGCTGTCGATCACGTACTGCGTGCTGACGCCGATGAACGACGAGTCGGCGATCTTCCCGGTGATGCGGTTGCGGCCCTCGGGGACCTCGCCCGCGTCGTCGGCGTGGGTGAGGGAGATCTTCTCCGGGCGCACGCCCACCAGCACCTTGCCGCCGGCCGTCGTCGGCGCGGAGCAGCGTGCCTCGGGCAGGACGAGCTTGCCGTCGCCCGCCTTGAGCACGATGTCGTCGCCGCTCTTGGAGTCGACCTCGGCCTCGATGAGGTTGGATGTGCCGAGGAAGTTGGCGACGAACGTGGTGTGCGGGTTCTCGTAGAGGTCGGTCGGCGAGCCGAGTTGTTCGACGCGGCCCCCGTTCATGACGGCGACCGTGTCGGCCATCGTCATGGCCTCCTCCTGGTCGTGCGTGACGTGCACGAAGGTGATGCCGACCTCGGTCTGGATGCGCTTGAGCTCCAGCTGCATCTGGCGGCGCAGCTTGAGGTCGAGGGCGCCGAGGGGCTCATCGAGGAGGAGCACCTTGGGCGTGTTGATCAGCGCGCGGGCCACGGCGACGCGCTGCTGCTGGCCGCCGGAGAGCTGGTGCGGCTTCTTGCGCGCCTGCTCGCCGAGCTGGACCAGCTCCAGCATGTCCTCGACCTGCTTCTTCACGCTCTTGATGCCGCGTCGGCGCAGACCGAAGGCGATGTTCTCGAAGATGTCGAGGTGCGGGAAGAGGGCGTAGGACTGGAAGACGGTGTTCACCGGGCGCTTGTGGGGCGGGAGCGCGGTGACGTCATGGTCGCCGAGGTGGACGGTCCCGGAGGAGGGTTCCTCCAGGCCGGCGATCATGCGCAGGGTGGTGGTCTTGCCGCAGCCGGATGCGCCGAGCAGGGCGAAGAACGAGCCCTGCGGGACGGTCAGGTCGAGCGGGTGGACGGCGGTGAAGGAGCCGTAGGTCTTGCTGATGCCGGTCAGGCGGACGTCGCCGCTGCCGTTGTCGTTCGTCTTCATCGTCGTCACGCCCCAGTGAGCTTCGCGAACTTGGCTTCGTAGTCGGTCTCTTCCTTCGAGCTCAGGGAGCGGAAGGAGTGCGACTTCGCCTGCATGGCCTTGTCGGGGATGATCAGCGGGTTGTTCGCCGCATCCTCGTCGATCTTCGCGAGCGCCGCCTGCACGCCGTCCACGGGACAGACGTAGTTGATGTAGGCGGCGAGCTCGGCGGCCGGCTCCGGCTCGTAGTAGTAGTCCATGAGCCGTTCGGCGTTCGTCTTGTGACGCGCCTTGTTGGGGATCAGCATGTTGTCGCTGGACGTCAGATAGCCGCTGTCCGGGATGACGAAGTCGACGTCGGGGCTGTCCGCCTTGAGCTGGACGACGTCGCCGGCCCAGGCGATACAGGCCGCGAAGTCGCCGCTGGTGATGTCGGACGTGTAGTCGTTGCCGGTGAAGCGGCGGATCTGGCCGCTGTCGACGCCCTTCTGGAGGCGGGCGATGGCCGCGTCGTAGTCGTCGTCGGTGAACTTCGCCGGGTCCTTGCCCATGTCCAGCAGCGTCATGCCCATGCTGTCGCGCATCTCGGTGAGGAAGCCGACGCGGCCCTTGAGCTTGGGGTTGTCGAGCAGGTCGGAGACCGACTTCACCTCGACGCCGTCCAGCGCCTTCTTGTTGTAGGCGATGACGGTGGATATGCCCTGCCAGGGGTAGGAGTACGCCCGGCCCGGGTCCCAGTCGGGGCTGCGGAACTGCTGGGACAGGTTGGCGTAGGCGTGCGGCAGGTTGGCGGCGTCCAGTTTCTGGACCCAGCCGAGGCGGATGAGGCGGCCGGCCAGCCAGTCGGTGAGGACGATCAGATCGCGGCCGGTGTCCTGGCCCGCGGCGAGCTGCGGCTTGATCTTGCCGAAGAACTCGTTGTTGTCGTTGATGTCCTCGGTGTACTTGACCTTGATGCCGGTCCGCTTGGTGAAGGCGTCGAGGGTGGGGTGGCGCTTGCCGCTGTCGTCGACGTCCATGTACTCGGTCCAGTTGGAGAAGTCGACGGTCTTCTCCTTCGCCGAGTGGTCGTCGGCGGACGTGCCGCCCTCGGTCTTGCCGGCCGCGGGGATCCCGCAGCCGCTCAGCGCTCCGAGGCCGCCCAGGGCGAGCGCGCCGCCGGCGGAGGCGCGCAGCAGCGAGCGGCGGGTCATGGCCGCCCTGCCGTTGCGGAAGCTGCGCCGTATGGCGGCCAGTTGGGCCGCGCTGAGGCGGTCGGGCTCGTACTGCTCCATGCTCGTGGTGCCCTTTCGGGAGGTCCGGCCGTGGTCGGCGGCCGATCTTCGCTGATGAGTCGTCGCTGGTGCGTCTCGCTTACGCGTCCCCGAAGACGGTGCGGTGCCAGGGCTTGCGGGCAACCGCCGTGTTATCGAACATGACGTGCTTCACCTGGGTGTACTCCTCGAACGAGTACGCTGACATGTCCTTGCCGAAGCCGGAGGCCTTGTATCCGCCGTGCGGCATCTCGCTGATGATCGGGATGTGATCGTTGATCCACACGCACCCGGCCTTCAGCTCGCGTGTCGCGCGGTTCGCCCGGAACACGTCCCGGGTCCAGGCCGAGGCCGCCAGCCCGTACGGGGTGTCGTTGGCGAGCGCCAGCCCCTCCTCGTCGGTGTCGAAGGGCAGGACCACCAGGACCGGCCCGAAGATCTCGGACTGGACGACCTCGCTGTCCTGGGCGGCGTCGGCGATCAGGGTGGGCGGATAGTACGCGCCCTTCCCCAGATCGCCCTGTGGAACCACGCCACCGGTGACCACGCGCGCGTAGGCACGCGCCCGGTCGACGAACGCGGCGACCCGGTCGCGCTGCGCGTGCGAGACCAGCGGGCCGAGGTCGGTGCCGGCGGCGAAGGGATCGCCGAGCCGGACGGTCTCCATCAGCGCCGCCGTCCGCTCGACGAACGCCTCGTAGAGGGGCCGCTGCACGTACGCGCGCGTGGCGGCGGTGCAGTCCTGCCCGGTGTTGATGAGCGCGCCCGCGACCGCGCCGTTGGCCGCGGCCTCCAGGTCTGCGTCGTCGAAGACCACGAAGGGCGCCTTGCCGCCGAGTTCCAGATGGAGGCGCTTGACGGTCCCGGTGGCGATCTCGGCGACCCGCTTGCCGACGGCGGTGGACCCGGTGAAGGAGGTCATGGCGACGTCGGGATGCCCGACCAGGTGCTCGCCGGCCTCCTTCCCGGTCCCGGTGACGATGTTGACGACACCGTCGGGCAGACCGGCCTCGGTGGCCGCCAGGGCGAAGAGGAGCGAGGTGAGCGGGGTCGGCTCGGCGGGCTTGAGCACGATCGTGTTGCCCGCGGCGATCGCCGGGAGGATCTTCCAGGCGGCCATCTGGAGGGGGTAGTTCCAGGGCGCGATGGAGCCGACCACGCCGACGGGCTCACGCCGGACATAGGAGGTGTGGTCGGCGGAGTACTCGCCGGCCGCCTGCCCCTGGAGATGGCGGGCCGCGCCGGCGAAGAACGCGGTGTTGTCGATCGTCCCCGGGACGTCGAACTCCCGGGTCAGCTTCAGCGGTTTGCCGCACTGGAGGGACTCGGCCCGGGCGAACTCCTCGGCCCGGTCGGCGAGGACGGCGGCGAAGCGGTGCAGGGCGTCGGAGCGCTCGCCCGGGGTGAGGCCGGACCAGGCCGGGAAGGCGGCGCGGGCGGCGGCGACGGCGGCGTCGACGTCCACCGTGGAGGCCGGCTCGTAGCGGTACACCTCCTCTCCCGTGGCCGGGTCGACCACGGCGTGGGCACGGCCCGAGGTGCCGCGGGTGAGGCGGCCCGCGATGTACTGGGCGCCGCCCGAGAGGCGCTCCTGCGCGGGGAACCGGTCCTGCATGTCGCTCTCCTCCGCCTTCGCCCCGCTGTGCGCGGGGGCGGGTTGCGTAGCTCCAGCCTGATTTGATTGCCGATCCTGACAGAGCAAGGGCACTCCAACAAGGGATTCCGTTGTTGCCTTTTGGTTACGCGACGAAATCTGTCGGCGGGCGTCGAACCGGAGAGGGAAAAGGCAGGACGCTGTGTCAGTGGCGCGTGCCATCCTCGGGTCCATGGAGCAGATCGATGGCCTGGAAGCCCTGGTCAGGGCGGTCCGGGCGGGGGCGAGGATCAAGTACCTGCACTTCTGGGGGCACCGGCCGCTGCCCGGCGGGCGGGTGGGCCCGAGCTGCCTCAGTCAGTGGTGGCCGTCACCGTTCGTGGTCGAATCAGTCGCGTATGCGACGGCCGAGCACTGGATGATGGCGCAGAAGGCGAGGCTTTTCGAAGACGCGGAGGCGGAGCAGCGGGCGCTGGCCGCCGGACACCCCTCGCAGGCGAAGAAGGCGGGGCGGCTGGTCCGCGGCTTCGACGAGGCGGTCTGGGAGCGGGAGCGGCTGCGGATCGTGGTCGAGGGCAGCGTCCACAAGTTCGCCTCGGACCCCGCGCTGCGCTCGTTCCTGCTGGGCACCGGCGACCGGGTACTGGTGGAGGCCAGCCCCGTGGACCGCGTTTGGGGCATCGGCCTGTCCGCGACCGACGAGGCGGCGACGACCCCGGAACACTGGCGAGGCCAGAACCTCCTGGGCTTCGCCCTGATGCAGGCCCGGGAGCGGCTGCGGGCGGGGACGGCCTGAGGCGGTCAGGGGGACACGATGACGAAGATTCCCAGGGCGATCGCGAGGACGGTGCCGACGGTTCCGCAGATGATCCCGGCCAGGGCCTGGCCGGGGTTCGATGCCTCGCCGCGGCGCGCCTTGCCGCGGCCGATCGCGCCGAACACGACGCCGAGGATGCCGAGGACGATGGCCAGCGGCCACAGGCAGAAGACCACGGCGGCGAGGATCCCGAGCACGAGTCCGGCGACGCCCATGCCGTTGCTGTCCCCCGCCCCGTTTCCGCCCCAGCCGTAGAGGCCCGGAGCGCCGCCCCCGTAGTGGGGCTGGGAGGGATGGGCGGGATGGGCGTAACCGCCGGGGTAGCCGTAGGGGACCTGTCCGGGGCCGTCGGGGGCTATCGGCGGCGGCGGGACGGCCCCGCCCTGCACGGGGGGCGGTGCGAAGAGGTTGGGGGGCGGGCCGCCCGCCGCCGTGGCGGGGTTGGGCGGCGGGTAGGAGCCGAGCGGGGCGCCTGCCTGCGGGCCGCCGGTCTGCGGGCCGCCGAAGGGGGTGGCCCAGGGCTGCGGCTGCGGGGTCACGCTGGGCAGAGAGGTGACCGTCTGCTGGTCGTGGACGGTCGGGAGCGGTCGGTCCTCGGGAGCCAGCGGCTCGTTCGCGGCGACGGTGTGTCCGGGACCGCTCTGCGCGCTGTCGCCCGGCGCCGCCCAGGGGTTCGGCGCGCCTTTGTCCAACCGCACTTCGGGAACCGCGTCCTGCGGACCGTCCGCCGGAGTCGGCGCGTCGTCGGACATGCGTGGATCCCCTCTGTCGCACTCGGTCGCCCTCGGTCGCCCGCTGTCGAGCGTTCCGTCATGCTACGGCCCGCAGTCGGCGGGGCCCACGGCGGTCTCCCGCCCCCTCCGCCTACGATGATCCCGGGATCTCGGGATCCCGACTCGCCGATCAGCCGATCACCCGCGTCCCGTCCGGCCCGCCTGGCCCGGGGCGCCGTCCCGGGGAGGACCCCATGACCGACCGCCTCGACGCAGCCGCAGCAGCCGCCACCGGATCCGCCGGATCCACCGGCCCCCGAGATCTGCACTCCTTCATCGCCGGGCTGCCCAAGGCCGAACTGCACGTCCACCACGTGGGCTCCGCCTCCCCCCGCATCGTCTCCGAGCTGGCCGCCCGGCACCCCGACTCCAAGGTGCCCACCGACCCCGAGGCCCTGGTCGACTACTTCACGTTCACGGACTTCGCCCACTTCATCGACGTGTACCTGTCCGTCGTCGACCTGATCCGCACCCCGGAGGACGTCCGGCTGCTGACCTACGAGGTCGCCCGGGACCTGGCCCGCCAGCAGGTGCGGTACGCCGAGCTGACCATCACGCCGTTCTCCTCCACCAGGCGCGGCATCGACGAACTCGCCTTCATGGACGCGATCGAGGACGCCCGCAAGGCGGCCGAGGCGGAGTTCGGGACCGTCCTGCGCTGGTGCTTCGACATCCCCGGCGAGGCGGGACTCGAGGCCGCCGAGGAGACCACCCGCCTGGCCACCGACGACCGGGTCCGCCCCGAGGGACTGGTCTCCTTCGGGCTCGGCGGCCCCGAGGTCGGCGTACCGCGCCCCCAGTTCAAGCCCTACTTCGACCGTGCCATCGCCGCCGGCCTGCGCTCGGTGCCGCACGCCGGCGAGACCACCGGGCCCCAGACGGTGTGGGACGCGCTGACCCACCTGCGCGCCGAGCGCATCGGACACGGCACCAGCTCCGCGCAGGACGAGAAGCTGCTCGCGCACCTCGCCGAGCACCGCATCGCCCTGGAGGTGTGCCCGACCTCGAACATCGCCACGCGCGCGGTCCGCACCCTCGACGAGCACCCGATCAAGGAGTTCGTGAAGGCGGGCGTGCTGGTCACGATCAACTCCGACGACCCGCCCATGTTCGGCACCGACCTGAACACCGAGTACGCGGTCGCCGCCCGTCTCCTCGACCTCGACGAGCGGGGTCTCGCCGACCTCGCGGGGAACGCGGTCGACGCCTCCTTCCTGGACGCGGCCGGCAAGCGAGGCGTCCAGGACGAGATCGACACGTACACCACCGCATGGCTCGATGCCTGACGTGGACACAATGGGCCCATGCAGAACGTGACGGCCGTGGCCCATCGCGGCGACCCCTACCGCTTCCGTGAGAACACGATCGACTCGCTGCGTTCCGCGCTCGACCAGGGCGCGGACGCCGTCGAGTTCGACGTGCGGCTCACCAAGGACGGCGTGCCCGTCCTGCTGCACGACGCGACGCTGAAGCGGCTCTGGGAGCTGGACCGGCCGCTGCGGTCGCTGTCCGCCGCCGAGGTGCACGGGCTGACGGCCGGCGCGGTGCCGACCCTCGCGGAGGCGCTCGCGGCGACCGAGGGCAGCCGGCTGATGCTCGACCTGCCGGGCACCCGGGAGGCGGGCACGGCCCGCCGGATCGTCGACGCCGTCCGCGAGGCCGGGGCGGCGGACCGGGTCTACTACTGCGCCGACGCGACCGCGATGCTGGCCGTGCGCAGCGCCGACCCGGCCGCCGAGATCGCCCTGACCTGCACGAGCCTGGCCCCGCCGCGCCCCACGCTGCTGGCGGCGGTGCGGCCGCGCTGGCTCAACTACCGCTTCTCCCTGGTGGACCGGGGCCTCGCGGACCGCGTCCACCACGACGGCTACCTGCTCTCCGTCTGGACCCCCGACACCCGCCGCTCCATGCGCCGGCTCATCGACGCGGGCGTCGACTCCCTCACCACCAACCGCATCGACGTCCTGACCGCCCTGCGCAAACAGGGCTGGCAGCGTGGCGGCGCGCCGGACTACACGCGCGAGGTCTGAGCCACCGTCGCCGGGTCGGCCGGGGTCGCGCGCGTGAGGTACTGCGGGACCGGGGTGTCGTCCGCGCCGGTGTCGCGGACCAGGCCGTAGCGGGTCGCGCCCTGGGCGGGGCCGGTCGTGACGTCCTTCTCGACGGCGTCCCAGGTCGTCGGGAAGACGTTGAGACCGTAGTCGCCGCCCCGCTCGTTCACGGTGAGGGTGACGGTGCCGGCGACGTAGAAGTACTCGTTCTGCCACATCTGCTGGGCGCCGGACGGCAGCACGAGGTAGCCGGTGGTCTTGCTGCCCATGCCGGTGGCCGTGCTGTCCGTGTCGCTGACGGGGTCGTCCATTCGGCGACCGCCGCCCGAGGCGACGTGGAAGAGCTTGCCCTTGAGGCCGGTCCAGCTGGGCATGACCAGGCTGCCGGGCCGGTACTGCGGCGATATCTGCCAGCGCACGAGGACATAGCCCTGGCCGCTGAGCGTGACGCTGTCCCCGCGGTGGTTCATGGTGGCGTGCGCGCCGCCGCTGCTGGTGACGCCGGACGCGGGCCGCTGCGGCAGGGCGGCCGGCGGTGCGGCCGGGTCGGGCGCGCTGTCGACGGCGTCGACGACACCGCCGTACCGGGCCGTCCGCTGCTCGCCCGCCGAAGCGGACGCGGACGGGGACGCGGACTTCGACGGTGAGGCGGAGGCCGAGGACGGAGGGGAGAACGGCGGGGGTGCGGTGGCCGGTGCGCTCGCCGCCGTGGGCGAGACGGCCGCGCGGGCGGGCGGGTCGTCGGGGGTCTGCACGACGACGTAGGCGCCGCCCGCGGCGAGCGTCGCGCCGGCCGTGACCGCGACGGCCGGCTTGGTCAACGCGGTCAGCACCTTCGCGGACCAGCCGGCGGAGGCCGTGCCGGCGGCCGCGGCGGCCGTCTTGCCGCCGAGGGCGAGGGAGATCGTGAAGCCGGCCGGGACCGGCACCAGCGCGATCCCGACGAGCAGCCGTTCCGCGGGGACGACGGACTCGCGGGTGTCTCCGCAGTAGCCGCAGCCGCGGATGTGCCGGGCCAGCCGCTTGCGCCAGACGGAGTCGGGCCGGCCGTCCCAGCGGGCGGTCAGTTCGCGCAGGTCGGGGCAGGCGCCGTCGAGGGCGCGCACGATGCCCCGGGAGACCTCGAGCCGCTCCTTCACCCGTTGGACGCGCACGGCGGCGTGCTGCCGGCTGATGCCGACGGCCGCGGCCAGTTCGCGGCGGCTGAGTTCGCCCGCGACCTCCAGCCACCACAGGGACAGCAGTTGCCGGTCCTCGTCGTCCAGCCAGCGCACCGCCTCCGCGACCTCGCGCCGCTGGCCTTCCAACTGGAGCCGGAGCACGGTGAGTTCGGCGAAGTCGGCGGTCTCGCCCTGCGGCACGCTGTCGTCGAGGCGCTGGGTGGTCCCACGGCGGGCGCGGTCCCGGATCTGCCGCATGGCGATCGCGACCAGCCAGGAGCGGAAGCTGTCGGGGTCGCGCAGGGAGCCGAGGTTGTCGACGGCGCGCAGCATGGTCTCCTGGACGACGTCGTCGACGTCGGCGTGGCCGTTCAGGGCGCGGCCGACGATGTTGTAGACGAGCGGCAGCCAGCCCGCCACCAACTCGTCCATCGCCTGCCGGTCGCCTCCCTGCGCCTCGGCGATGGTGGCACGCCAGTGCCGGGCGGCCTCGGCGTCGGCGTACGTCCTCATGCCCGCACCCTCTCAGCCGGGCCCCCGCTCCTGGCAATGTCGCAGATCACACCCCAGGGGACGGGCCGGGCGGCCTCCGGATAACAGTTTTTCGGCACCCGCAGGGGACGCTCCTGGCAACTCGCCCATCTCGTAAGGCAGTTGCTCAGGGTTCCTTCGGGGGCGGGCACCCCCCTCGGCGACGATCCGGAACGGTCCCCCACCGCCGGAGGATCATCACGAATCTTCCGACACCCCCTGCCCGGAGTCCCCGCGGGCGCGCTCGGCGCCGCACCACCGTCCTCGCCGCCTCCCGTGGTTCCAGCCGGCCGGAACGCCACCGCGACGCTCCGCGACGCGACCACAGGAATCGCTTCACCCCCGGCCTGAAGGCCGGAGCACTGCGAATGATTCCCGGTGGCTCACTCCAGCGGGTCCTCCAATGCCACGTTGCGCAGGCCCGGGAGATGGCCGTCCAGCTCCCCGGGCTCGAACCGGCACATGCCCACCGCGTGCCAGAACTCGCCGGTGACGTCGCCCTCGTACTTGTAGCCGCCGGACGGCGCGAGCGCGGCCCAGCCGCCCGGCAGGCCGACCAGGGTGGCGCGCAGCGCGGCCGGGCCGCCGTCGGCGGGGAACTGCCACAGCCGGACGGTGCCGTCCTCGCCGCCGCTGGCCAGGGTCGAGCCGTCGGGGCTGAAGGCGACCGCGAGGACGCGGCCGGTGTGGCCGGTCAGGGCGGCGAGCCGGCGGCCGGTGCGGGCGTCCCAGAGGCGGACCGTCCGGTCGTCGCCCGCGGTCGCGAGCAGCGGGCGGCTCGGGTGAGCCGCGGCCGTCCACAGCTTGCCGGTGTGGCCGGTGAGCCGGTGCGCGGCCACGCCGTCGCGCCAGATCACCGCCCGGCCGTCCCAGGAGGCGCTGGCCAGCCAGGAGCCGTCGGGCGCGAACGTGACGGCGTAGACCCGGTCGGTGTGCCCGTCGAGGACGGCGGTGACCCGGCGCTCGGCCAGGTCCCAGAGGCGCACCTTGCGGTCGTCGCAGCCGGTGGCCAGGAGCGCGCCGTCGGGCCGGAAGGCGACCGAGCGGACCCGTCCGAAGTGCTCGCCGATGGTGACGACGTGCGCGCCGGTCGCCCGGTACCACAGGCACACCGTGTCGTCGTCGTTGGCGGTGGCGAGGAGTTCGCCGTCCGGGCTGAACGCCTCCGCCCAGACGTGGTCGGTCTCGACGTCCATCTCGCGCTGGTACTCGCCCGTCTCGGCGTTCCACAGGTACATGTCGCCGTCGCTGCTCGCGGTGGCGAGCAGCGGGCCGCCGGGGCTGAACACGGCCGAGATCAGCCGGTCGCTCTGCCCGGCCAGCTCCCGCAGCCGCCGCCCGGAGGCGCAGTGCCACAGCCGGACGACGCCGTCGTTGCCGCCCGCCGCCAGCATCGAGCCGTCGGCGCTGAAGGAGAGCGTGCCGATCCGCCGCCCGTGCCCGCGCAGGATCCGCCGCCCCTGACCGGTGGCGGGGTCCCAGAGCCGGACGACGCCGTCGTTGCCGCCGGTGACCAGCAGCGAGCCGGTCTCCGGTGCGGCCCCCTCGCCGGCCGGCCGGAACTTGCACACCCAGACCGAGCCGCGATGCTCCGTGGGCTGCCGGGTGAGCGCCACGGCGGCCGGGTCGGCCTCCGGGGCGAACCGCCACAGCCGGACGACGCCCTGGCTGTCGCCGGCGGCGAGCAGCGTGCCGTCGGGATCGAACAGCACCTGGTAGACGGCCCCGCGGCAGCCGCCGAGCACCCCGGCGCCGGCTCCGGCGGCCAGGTCCCACAGCCGCACCTCCCCCTCGGTGTCGCCGCTCACCAGGAACCGGCCCCCGGGGTGGAAGTCCAGCGTGTAGACGCGGCCGGCGTGCCCGGTGAAGGTGTGCACCACCCGCCGCCCGGCCACGTCCCACACCCGCACGGTCCCGGCCCGCCCGTCGCCCATGTCGCCGGTGGCCAGCAGCGTGCCGTCCGGACTGAACCGGGCCCGGAACACCGCGCCCCGATGCCCCGGCAGCGCCCCGAGCAGCCGCCCGGCGCCGAGGTCCCACAGCCGGACGGCGGCGGAGGCGTCCCCGGTGACGAGGGTGGCGTTGTCGGCGGCGAACGCGACGGTGTAGACGGGCGCTGAGTGCCCGGGCAGCCGGTGCAGCGGGGCGCCGGTGGCGGTGTCCCACACGGTGACCACCCCGTCGGCGTCGCCGGTGGCGAGCAGGGACCCCCCGGCGTCGAGGACGACGGGCCAGACGCCCCGCGGATGGATCTCCAGCCGGTGCCGGCACGCGCCGGACACCGGGTCCCACAGCCGGACGGTGCCGTCCGCGCTGCCGGTGGCGAGGACCCGCTCGCGGAACTTGACGGCGTAGACGCGGTCGGTGTGGCCCTGGAGGGTGCGCAGGGCGGTGCCGGTGACGGCGTCGCAGACCAGCACCCCGCCGTCCTCGCTGCCGACGGCGAGGAGTTCGCCGTCGGGGCTGTAGGAGATGGGTTCGGGCAGTCGGCTGGTGCGCATGTCGAAGCCGTAGGGCACGCCGACCGCGGAGGGCCGGAACCCGGAGTCGACGGCCATGCCGGGCGCGAGCGCCGCGACCGACAGTTCCGGGGTGTCCGGCAGCCCGGCTCCGGTGGTCGCGCCGATGAGCGCGGCCCGCCGCCAGCGGCCGCCCTCGACGCGGGCGCCGGTCAGATCGGTGCGGATCAGCCGGGCCCGCCGCAGGTCGGCTCCGCGCAGGTCGGCCCCGGTGAGATCGGCGCCGTCCAGCCGCGCGCCGGTCAGCCGGGCGTCCCGCAGAACGGCCCCGGAGAGGTCGGCGCCGACGAGCCGGGCGTCGGTGAGGTCGGCGCGGGTCAGGTCGACGCCGGAGAAGTCGCGGTAGGAGAGGTCCTCCCCGGCGAGGGCCGCGCCGCGCAGGTCGGTGTGGGCGGGCACCCGCAGCCGGGACAGGATCTTCACGGCGTTGGCGCGGGACACCTCCGCGCCCCGGGTCTCCCGCGCGGCCAGCACCTGTTCGGCCCACTCCTGGCAGGCCCGGTGGTCGGCCAGGTCGCACAGGAACTCCACGGCGAGCTGGCTGAGCTGACGCCGACCGAGCAGCGTGCTGTCCCCCGCGGCCAGCCGCAGCGCGCACTCCCGGGCGATGAGCCACTCCACCACCGAGCCGTGGATGAACCGGAACACGCCGTCCTCGCTGCGCACCAGCAGGCTGCCGGAGCCGACCGCGTGCGCGGCCTGCGGGACGGACAGCCGGCTGTCGGCGAGTCCGGTCAGGGTCTCGGCGACGTCCGTCAGCTCGTCGAGCCGCAGCGAGTCCTGGCCGCTCTGCCACAGCCGCAGGGCGAGCGCGGTGACCGCGTTCCACAGCTGTTCCAGGCTGAGTCCGGGGGCCCGGCCGGGGCCGCCGGCCCGTTGCTGCTCGAAGCGCAGCCAGGCGGTGAGCACCTCCTCGTAGAGTCCGGCGGGACTGAGCGCGCGGCCGGCTCCGGCGACGGCGCGCAGCTGGTCGTCGTCCAGGTCGGCGACGAAGCCCAGCAGCCGGGGGTTGCGGCACAGGGCGAGCAGGTCGGGGATGGCGTCGAGCTGGCGGACCCGGCGGTCGGCGGCGCGGTCGTCGCCGTCGTAGCGGTTGATCAGGTAGGCGCGGATCTGCGCCGCGGTGAACTCCTGGACGGCGAGCACCCGGCGGTGCGGGAGCAGGCCGACTCGTTCGCCGAGCGCGGTCAGCACCTGGCCCTGGGAGCGGAAGTGCTGGGTGCGGCTGCTGACGACGATCTTGGCGCTGTCGACGGCGGAGTCCAGGAGCACTTGCAGCCGCTCGGCGGCCCGGTCGTACGTCACCCGGGTGACGAGTTCGTCGAAGCCGTCGAAGAGGAGCACGATCCGGCCCTGCTGGAGCATGTAGCGGAAGGCGCGCAGGTCGATGTTGTCGACGCCGTGGGCGGCGAGGTGCGCGGCGACCAGCCCCTCGAAGGAGTAGGCCCGGTCCAGTGCGTTCAGCTCGACCAACAGCGGCACCAGGTGCGGGAGTTCGACGGGGATGCGGCGGGCCAGCTCGCGCAGCGCGAACGTCTTGCCGTGGCCGAAGTCGCCGAGCAGGAGCAGGAAGCGGCCCTGGTCGCAGTCGAGGAGGCGGAGCATGTCGTCGACCAGGCCGTCGCGGTCCTCGGCGTCGAGCCGCTCGGCCTCGCGGTACCGCTGGGGCAGGTACATGCCCGGGGGATAGCGCGGGTCGGTGCGCAGCCGCTCGCTCTGGGCGCCGACGTAGGCCCGCAGGTCGAGCAGGCCCTGGAACTCGGTGAAGCTGCGCACCCGGACGCCTCTGCGGCGGGCCTGGTCGCGCAGTTCGCGAGCGGGCGGCGGGCCGTCGTGGACGAGTTCGGCCTCGGTCTCGGAGTCGGCCGCGTGGACGAGCGCGACCACTCGTTCGACGTCCTGGTCGGTGGGGGTGCCGGTGTGCACGGCGACCCGTTGCTGGCGTACGAAGCCCGACTGGGTCCAGGTGACGAGGAGTTGGGGCACCGGACCGGCGACCGGGCGGATCTGCGCGCCCTCGTGCCGGGTCCGGCAGACCTCCGCGACCCGGGC
Source organism: Streptomyces sp. NPDC050263 (assembly GCF_040655955.1). Lineage (NCBI taxonomy): Bacteria > Bacillati > Actinomycetota > Actinomycetes > Kitasatosporales > Streptomycetaceae > Streptomyces > Streptomyces sp. NPDC050263. The sequence goes on from NZ_JBFAKW010000004.1 coordinate 118,501, forward strand.
CAGCAGTATGTCGGCGGGCGACTGCACGGCCCGCGGCTCGGGGTCGGGCACGGCCGTCGCGTCCGGGACGCCGTCCGGCACACCGGCGGGACCGTCGTCGCAGTGGTCGTCGGGGGCGAAGGCGCGGTGGGCCCGCCGCCACTCGACGCGGCTGCGGCGCGGCTCGCCGGGGCCCGGCCAGGCGGCGAGTCCGTCGCGGCCGATGCGCAGGAGCTGGTGCCGGGCGGGTCCGGCCGCGCCGAGCAGCGGCAGCTCGCCGGCGGCGGTGGGCAGGGCCGGGTGCGCGCCGGGGCCGGTCGGGCCGTGCAGCAGCAGATGCAGCCGGGGCGCGGTGAGCCGGGCCAGCACGTCGGTGTCGCGCAGCGGCCCCGAGCCGTCCGGGGCGGCGCCGCGCAGCACCCCGGCCCGGGCCGTCCCGGGGGCGTGCCGCAGCGCGCCGATGCGCAGCCATCCCTCCTCCTCGTAGGGCCGCAGCGCCTGCGCGAACCAGGCGGCCTGCTCGGGCCCGAGCAGGCCGTACTGGTCGTCGAGCCGATGGCTGTAGGCCATCGAGGAGTTCAGCCCGGCGACGACGGTGTGCAGCTCGGGCACGGGGAAGAGGGTCCACGGCTGGTCGCTGTCGAAGACGGCGTCGAGCCCCTGGTACAGCTCCTGGAAGAGTCGGGCGAAGTGCCGCCACTTGGGCCAGTACGGCGGCCGGGGCGGCATCTCGTCGGCCTCGCAGGTGCTGAAGTAGGCCCGGCAGGCGGCCTGGTTGACGTCGTGGCCGCCCGGGACGAGGGCGACCCGGTGCGGTTCGAGGCCGAGCAGCGCCCGCAGTCCGGTGAGGAAGGCGAGCGCCTGGTCGAACTCGCGGGGGCTGCCGGAGGCGGTCAGGTCGCCGGTGACCACCAGCAGGTCGGGGGCGGGCGCGCCGACGTCGTACAGCTCGACGAGGTCGCCCCAGATCGCCGCCTGCAGTTCGGCCGGATCCTGCCCGCGCCCGAAGGCGGGCCCGGCCAGTTGGAGCACGGTGACCGCCTCCCGGGTCGCCGGGTCCCCGGTGACCCGCGGATAGGCCGGCGGCGCGGCGGGCCGGCGCCTCCCGGCCCAGCCGGCCCGCCCGAGGGGGCGTCCGGAGGCGGGCGCGACCGGCACGGCGGGGGCGGGCGGGACCGGCCTGCCGTCACCCGGATACGCGGGCCGCAGGCTGGGCCGGGCCCGCCCGTCGAGGGCCTGCCGGACCCGGGTGAGGAGCAGGTCGCGGGCGGCGGCCGGATCGGTGACGGGCACCAGGTCGACGTAGGTGATGGTGGCGAGCAGCCCCTCCACCGGGATGTCCTCGACCCGGACCGTGATCAAGCGCCGCTCGGGCGCGTCCGGGTCGGCGCGCAGCGCGGCCTGCCACTCCATCCGGCCGTACCGGGAGCGCTCGTAGTTCCGCGACAGCACGGCGATGACGGCCGCGGACTCGCTCACCCCCCGGTCCATGAAGTCCACGAAGTTGGTGCCCGCCACGAAGTCCCAGGCCTGCAGGACCGTGCGGTACCCGGCCTCCTCCAGCGTCCAGGCGATCCAGGACGCCCAGCGTTCGTCGGCCGGCGAATAGCTGACGAAGAAGTCCAACGGCCCTGCGTCACCCGTCATCTGACGACCCCCCATGTATGCATGATGCCGTGAGCGAGCGTAGATATGGGCTTTTTCCGGACCGGTCCCCGTCCCTGGTCACAGCGGAGCACAAATGTGCGACCCTTCCCCCCGTGTCTGTGCTGAGGCGTCTGCATGTGCTCGACCGGGTGGCGATCGGTCTTCTCGCGACCGGACTGGTGTGCGTGGCCTCGGGCTTGCTGCCGACCGGTGCGGCGTCCGACGCGATGACCCGGATCGCCCCGCTGCTGGCCTTCCTGGGCACGGTCATCGTGCTCGCCGAACTCACCAGCAGGGCCGAGGTGTTCGACGTGGTCGCGGCGCGGGTGGCGCGGGCGGGCCGGGGCAGCTACGCACTGCTGTTCCTGCTGTGCGTGGCCTTCGCGTCCGTCACCACGATCGCCCTGAACCTGGACACCACGGCGGTGCTCCTGACCCCGGTGATGCTGGCGCTGGCGGCGCGGATCGGCATCGCGGCGGTCCCGCTGGCGATGACGACGGTCTGGCTGGCGAACACGGCGAGTCTGCTCCTGCCGGTCTCCAACCTGACGAACCTGCTGGCCGCGGACCGTGTCGCGCTGTCCCCGCTGGGGCTCGCGGGCCGGATGTGGGCTCCCCAGCTGGCGGCGATCGCGGTGACGACGGCCTGCCTGTGGGTGTTCTTCTGGCGCCGGGGCCGTCGCGCGGCGGCCGGATCGAGCGGCGGGCCGGGCGCGGTGCAGGTGACGGAGCGGGTGCGCGAGAAGGCCCCCGACCGATACGAGCCGCCGCCGGTCCACCGCCCCGCCGACCCCGTCCTCTTCCGCGCCTGCGCGCTCGCCTGCGGCGGGTTCCTGCTGGCGATCCTGGTCGCCGACGTCGAGCTGTGGATCGCGTCCGCGACGGCCGCCGCGGTCGCGGTCGCGGCCTTCGCCCTGCGCGGCCGCTCGGCGCTGCGCTGGTCCCTGATCCCCTGGCGGCTGCTGGTGATGGTCCCGGGGATGTTCCTGGTGGTGGAGACGGTCAACGCGCACGGTCTGCACGACCTGCTGGCGGCGGCGGTCGGCGACGACGGCGGCCTGCTGGGCCAGTTCCGCGCGGCGGCGGTCGGCGGCGGTCTGTCGAACGTCCTGAACAACCTCCCCGTCTACCTGGCCGGCGAGGGGGCCGTGCCGGTCGCCAACCACGATCAGCTCCTCGCCCTGCTGGTGGGCACCAACGCGGGCCCGGTGATCACCCCGTGGGCCTCCCTGGCGACCCTCCTCTGGTACGAACGCTGCCTCGCGTACGGCGTCCGCGTCCCGGTCGCCCGCCTGATGGGAACGGGCACGGTACTGGCGGTCACGGCGGTGACGGCATCGGTCGCCGCGTTGGCACTCACTCGGTAGCCGTCCGGCGTTCAGGAGGTGGGCACGGCGGAGTCGGCGACCAGTTCCAGCAACGACGGCAGCGTCTCCGGTCGGCCAGCGACGAAGGAGCGCTCGGTGTCCGGGCCGGTGAAGCAGCCGGTGAAGTCGCGGCCGTCGAGGTGGCGCAGGGCGACTCCGGCCTCGCGGGCCAGCAGGGCGCCGGCCGGCAGGTCGATGGCCTCCGCGCGGTAGCCGACGAAGCCGTCGATGTCCCCGCGGGCCAGCATCGCCCAGGCCAGCAGGGGCGCCCACAGCTGGAGCAGCCGACGGGAGCGCAGCTCCAGGGTGTGCCGCAGCGCGCGGACCGCGGGGTCGTCGCGGCGCACCGCGTGCCCCTGGGTCCAGGCCAGCAGCGGTCCCGCCGGGGAGGGCGGGCGGCCCGCGGGAACGAGCAGCCGTCCGGCGGGGCCGTGCGCGCCGCGGCCGTGCCGGGCCGACCAGGTCCGTCCGGTCACCGGGTCGTGCACCACGCCGACCACCGGCGCCCCGTCGACGCAGAGGGCGACGCCGACGACGTAGACGGGCAGCCCGATCACCACGTTGTTGCTGCCGTCGAGGGGGTCCACCAGCCAGGTCCGGCCGCCGCCCCCGTCGCCGCCCAGGTCCCCGGCCTCCTCGGCGAGGACCCGGTCGTGCGGGAAGTCCGCGCGGATCCGGTCGACGACCAGGGCCTCGGCCAGCAGGTCCAGGTCGGTGACGACATCGCCGCGGTCGCCCTTGGGGCGGGCCGCGAAGCCGTCGGGGAAGCGGGAGCGCAACAGCGCCCCGGCCGCCTCGGCGGCCGCCACCGCCGTACGGCACTCGGCGGTGAAGTCAGACGAGCGGGGGCTGGGGCTCATGGATCCTCCTGAGCGCGGCCTGGGCGATCCGGGTGGTCTGGGCCGCGTCGCACATCCTGCGGACCATCCGGTGGCCCGGGGCCCGTACCGGGCCCAGGGAGAGGTCCGCCCGGCCGGGCAGCGTGCGTCCCAGCACCAGGGTGGCGGTCGGACGGCCGTCCGGCACCACGGTGGTGTGGAACTCGCCCGCGGCAAGGGCGTAGGTCTGGCCTCGGGCGCTGGTCTGCTCGGGGCCGGGAGAGCAGCGCACCAGCCGTCTGGTGGGCCGCAGTTCGTCCGCCCCGGACGGTTCGCTGCGCACCTCGAAGACCCGGTGGGTGGGCTGCGTGCTCTCCTCGGTCACCTCCATCCGCCGGTTGCTCAGCCGCCCGTACAGCACGGTGCTGGTCAACTCCCAGCTGTGCGAGTGCACTTGATGGTCGGTCAGGACGGGATCGGTCGGCCCGAAGACATGCACGCAGACGCCCTCCGCTCCGTCGCGCAGCACCGGCAGGCAGACGAACCCCAGTGGATGGCGCACCGCGCGCAGGACGCGGCGGCCGGACACGATCTCTTCCAGGTCCGATGCGGCGTGCCGCATCAGCTCGGCGGACGCACCCCGCCGTGCGGCCCGTTCCAGGGCCGGGTAATCCATCGCTCCCCCTCCCCAGACCGAAGAAAGACGGCGCTCTCACCTGCGGTAGGGATCCTCCGCGTGCAGCGCCTTGTCGATGATGTCGCCGACGTCGCGGTCGGTGAAACTGCTCGGCAGCGGCAGTCCGAGCCGCTCCAGCAGGCGTCTGGCCTCGTCGACGGTCGGCTCGTCGCCGAGCGGGGTGGCCTCCCGCAGGTCGAGTTTGACCGCCTGCTCGCGGCTCTGGTGCAGCTCGGTGACGTAGTAGTCGTACAGCGGCCGCCCCCGCTCGACGTACAGGCTCACGCGGCGCGGGTCGTCCTGGGTGATGATCAGGCAGGTGTCGGACAGGTCGAAGCGCAACGCCGGCGCCACGGAGCTGAGATGGACGTCGATCTCCAGCGTGTCCAGCCGCTGCCGGTGCCAACTGGCGGCCAGGACGGTGGCGTACGACTCCTTGCGGGTGCGTTCGAGGGTCCAGCCGCCGGTGTCCTCGTGTCCGAAGGTGCGTCGGAAGCGGGCGTAGGCCTCGCACACCCGGTCGTCGGCCGGGTTGACGATGTCGATCTTCATGCTGAGGGAACGGCGCTGGCGCTGCGCCTCCCGGACGCACTCCGGCAGGGTGACCGCCCGCAGGTAGGTGCCGGTGCCGCCCTTGAACACCCAGCGGGCGGTGCTGCGTCGGGCCTGTTCGTGCGCCACGCCCACCTCGGGTCCGGCCAGCGTGCGGACCATGGCCAGGTCCTCGATGGCCCGGCTGGTCCCGGCGGTGGCGGCGCGCAGGTCGGCCATCCGCCGGCGCCGTTCGGTCAGCGAGCCGTACACCAGCGCGGCCAGGACCAGCAGGATCGCGCCGGAGACGATGTCGTTGTCCTCGTCGAAGCCCTTGTCCGTGACGTCCAGCAGGGCGACGGTCAGAGCCAGCCCGATGGCGACGACGCCGTCCGCGTTGCGGACCGCCCACGCGATCGAGTCCTCCAGCCGGCGCCCCGACGGCTGCGGTGTACTGCGCGACACGACCACCCTCCCCCGACGGCGACTTCCAGGGTAGGAGCAACCGCCCCCGACGGCTACGGTGCGTGCATCGGCCTCAGCGGCGCGTACTCGACGCGGACGGCGCGATGGACGGCGCACTGGTCTTGGACGACTCGTCCCGCACGGTCGGTGTCGGCGACTGGTCACGGGCGGAGTCCGTGCCGGAGGCAGCGGTGTCGGTGGGCGCAGTCGAGGCCCCGGCGTCCGGTACGGGGGACGGGGCCCCCTCGGTAGGGCGCTCGGTGACCGGCCCGGTCGAGTCCGCCCGGGAGGGCGCGACCGACGGGGTGGGCACGGTCGCCGAGCCGCCCAGCGAGGGCGGGGCGAGCGGGACCGTCGGGCGCGCGGGCGCGTCGGACGCCGTCAGGCGCAGTGGCAGCAGGACGGCGAGCGTGAGGACCGCGCAGGTCGCGCCGGCCCCGGCGGCGGCGCGCAGCAGGCGGCGGCGGGCCGCGCCCCGCCGGATCTCCTGGTAGCGGCCGGGCGGCGCGCCGAGGTGGCCGGAGGCGGGCCTAAGGATGACGGTCAGAGGGTCGTCGGGGTCGAGGTCCGGGCCGTCGTCGAAGTCGTCAGCAGGTGTGATCAAGGCTTCTCCTCAGATGGGCGCGGAGCAGTTCGCGGGCCGCGTGCAGGTCGGCCTTGACGGTCCCTTCCTTGCGCCCGGTCAGCACGGACACCTCCCTGATCGGCATGTCAGCGTAGTAGTGCAGCAGGATGGGCACGCGCAGCCGGTCGGGCAGGGACTGCACGAGCATCCGCACCGAGGGATCGGCCGGTTCGGCGGGCGGGGCGACGGCGGCCTCGACGCCGGCCCGGCGCACGGCCCGGCGCTCCCGTTCGAGCTTGCGCCAGTGGTCGCGGACCAGGTTGGCGGCGGTGACGAAGAGGAAGCCCTGGGGTTCCGCGACGGCCGTCCAGCGGGCCCAGAGCCGGGTGAACGCCTCCGAGGCGATCTCGTGCGCCGTCTCGTCGTCGTCGACGAGGCGGCGGCACCAGCCGGCGAGGCGTGGGTAGAGGGCGGCGAACAGCTCGGACGCCGCCCTCTCCCGTGAGGCGAGCCGCTTCAACGTTCTCCCGCAGCAGTCGGCCCAGCGCCGGGCGATGGGCTCAGCTCGGCGAAGACGATCACGTTGTCGCGGTATCCGTCGCCGGTCCGGGGGCCACCGCATGTGATGAGACGCAACGCGGGCCGGTCCACGTTCCCGTAGACGTCCTCGGTCGGGAACTCGGCCTTGTCGACGGTCCGCACCTCGGTGACGGCGAACTCGGCCGTCGTGCCGTTCTCCAGACGCGCCCCGATCAGATCGCCCTTGCGCAGCCGGTCGAGGCGGCGGAAGACGCCGTCGCCGTACCGGCCGACCGTGACATGGCCGAGGATGACCGACGGTCCGGTCTGGCCCGGCGTCGGCGAGTTCTCGTACCACCCGGCCCGGTCGTCCTGCTCGACCGGAGGCACCTCGACAGTGCCGTCGGCGGCCAGCCCCAGCCGCATGACCGGGGCGTCGACCTCGATGGCGGGGATCCGCAGCCCCACCGGCACCGAGCGCGCCAGGGGCTGCGTCGGCCGGGCGACGGGGGCCGCGGAGGCGCCCGGCGTGCGCGTGGCGGCCGCCGCGGCCGGTTCGGCCTGGTCACCGGCGCAGCCCGTGAGCAGCAGCAGTGCCGCGAGGGCCGACAGGGCGGCCGGGGCACGCCTGGAGAGCGGGCTCATGCGCCGGTCGCCCTCCGGCGCCGGACGACGTAGAAGACGGTGCCGGCCGCCGCGAGGACGCCGGCCGCGCCGCCGCCGATCACCCCGGCGTCGCTGTCGGCGGACGGCTCCTCGACACCGGTTTCGGCCGCGCCCCGCGGCACGACGGCGACCTGGCTCGGAACCGCGGACGGAGCCGTGCTGGCCTCGTCCGCCGGCGCCTGTTTGGTCGGGGCCTCGCTCGGCACGGGGCTCGCGCTGCGGGTGTCGGGGACGGGGGTCGGCGTCCCCGCGTCGGCGAGCGCGGGCGCCGCGCCGGCCAGCAGGGCGGTGGTGGCAACTGCCAGGGCGGCGAGGCCCGTTCGGGGCATGAGTCGCATGAATCGCTCTCTTTCCTCGGTCCGTCGACGGATCGGGCGACGGATCGGGCTAAGAGACGAGACAGCCCTGGGGCAGGTTGTAAAGAGATGGCAAAGCCGCCCCGGGGGGCGGCTCCGCGCGGCGGAACTTCACGCGTCGAGGGAGGTCATCACGTGCTTGATGCGGGTGTAGTCCTCGAAGCCGTAGCCCGACAGGTCCTTGCCGTAGCCGGACTTCTTGAAGCCGCCGTGGGGCATCTCGGCGACCAGCGGGATGTGGGTGTTGATCCATACGCAGCCGAAGTCGAGCTTCTTGGACATCCGCATCGCGCGCCCGTGGTCCTTGGTCCACACCGAGGAGGCGAGGGCGTAGTCGACGCCGTTGGCCCACTCCACGGCCTGGTCCTCGTCCGTGAAGGACTGGACGGTGATGACCGGTCCGAAGACCTCGTGCTGGATGATCTCGTCGTCCTGCTTCAGGCCGGAGACGACGGTCGCGGCGTAGAAGTAGCCCTTGTCGCCGACGCGTCGGCCGCCCGCCTCGACCTTGGCGTGGGCGGGCAGCCGGTCGATGAAGCCGGTGACCTGCTTGAGCTGGTGGGGGTTGTTGAGCGGGCCGTACAGCACGTCCTCGTCGTCCGGCTGACCGGTCTTCGTCTCGGCCGCGGCCTTGGCCAGCGCCGTCACGAACTCGTCGTGGATCGAGTCCTGGACGAGCACGCGCGTGGCCGCCGTGCAGTCCTGGCCGGCGTTGAAGTAGCCCGCCACGGAGATGTCCTCGACGGCCTTGGCGATGTCGGTGTCCTCGAAGACCACGACCGGCGCCTTGCCGCCCAGCTCCAGGTGGACGCGCTTGAGGTCCTTCGACGCCGACTCGGCGACCGACATCCCGGCGCGCACCGAACCGGTGATGGACGCCATCGCCGGGGTCGGGTGCTCGACCATCAGCCGGCCGGTGTCACGGTCGCCGGTGACGACGTTGAAGACGCCCGTGGGCAGGATCGAGCCGATGATGTCGGCGATCAGGACGGTCGAGGCCGGGGTGGTGTCCGAGGGCTTCAGGACGACCGTGTTGCCGGCCGCGATCGCCGGGGCGAACTTCCACACGGCCATCATCATCGGGTAGTTCCACGGCGCGACCTGCGCGCAGACGCCGACCGGCTCGCGGCGGACGATGGACGTCATGCCGTCCATGTACTCACCGGCCGAGCGCCCCTCCAGCATCCGGGCCGCGCCCGCGAAGAAGCGGATCTGGTCGACCATGGGCGGGATCTCCTCGGAACGGGTCAGCCCGATCGGCTTGCCCGTGTTCTCCACCTCGGCCGCGATGAGCTCCTCGGCCCGCTCCTCGAACGCGTCCGCGATCTTCAGCAGGGCCTTCTGCCGCTCGGCCGGCGTCGTGTCGCGCCAGCCCGGGAAGGCCGCGGCGGCGGCCGCCATCGCGGCGTCGACGTCGGCCTGGCCGGACAGCGGCGCGGTCGCGTACGCCTCGCCCGTCGCGGGGTTGACCACCTCGGTGGTCCGTCCGTCGGCGGCGTCCCGGAACTCACCGTTGATGTAGTTGCGCAGACGACGCAGCTCGCTGCTCACTGACCGGCCCTCCAAGTGCGGGTGTCCCGCGTGCGGGTGTCCATTGACTGAGACACCCACAGTAATCCGCGCACCGACGTTTTCAACACCCCTGATCGCGTGATGGCTGCGGAATCCGCAGATCTCACTCACGTAAACAACGAATTTCATCGCATCGACCTTGCGGAACGGTCGAGACGTCGTGCACAGTGAGGTCGTGGCCAGTCGAAGCGCAGAGCACAGGGACTCCCGCGAGTCCAGGAACGGCAGCACCCCGCACCTCGATGCCGTCAGCCTCGCCATCATCGAGCAGCTCCAGGAGGACGGCCGGCGGCCGTACGCCGCGATCGGCAAGGCGGTCGGCCTCTCCGAGGCGGCCGTGCGCCAGCGCGTCCAGAAGCTGCTCGACCAGGGCGTGATGCAGATCGTCGCCGTGACGGACCCGCTGACCGTGGGCTTCCGCCGGCAGGCGATGGTCGGGATCAACGTCGAGGGCGACGTCGAATCCATAGCCGAGGCGCTGACCGCCATGCCGGAGGTCGAGTACGTGGTGATGACCGCGGGCTCGTTCGACGTCCTCGCCGAGATCGTCTGCGAGGACGACGACCACCTGCTGGACGTCATCAACAAACGCATCCGCGCCCTGTCCGGCGTGCGCTCGACCGAGAGCTTCGTCTATCTGAAGCTGAAGAAGCAGACCTACATGTGGGGAACCCGATGACCGTGAGGACCCGATAACCGTGAGCTCAAAGGACCTCAGCCGCACCGCGTACGACCACCTGTGGATGCACTTCACCCGCATGTCCTCGTACGAGAACTCCCCGGTCCCGACGATCGTCCGGGGCGAGGGCACCTACATCTACGACGACAAGGGCAAGCGCTACCTCGACGGGCTCGCGGGTCTGTTCGTGGTCCAGGCCGGCCACGGCCGCGTGGAGCTCGCCGAGGCGGCTTTCAAGCAGGCGCAGGAGCTCGCGTTCTTCCCGGTGTGGTCCTACGCCCACCCCAAGGCCGTCGAGCTGGCGGAACGTCTCGCCCACCACGCGCCCGGCGACCTCAACAAGGTCTTCTTCACCACCGGCGGCGGTGAGGCCGTCGAGACCGCCTGGAAGCTGGCCAAGCAGTACTTCAAGCTGGTCGGCAAGCCCACCAAGTACAAGGTCATCTCCCGCGCGGTCGCCTACCACGGCACCCCGCAGGGCGCCTTGTCCATCACCGGCCTGCCGGCCCTGAAGGCCCCCTTCGAGCCGCTCGTCCCGGGCGCGCACAAGGTCCCGAACACCAACATCTACCGCGCCCCGATCCACGGCGACGACCCGGAGGCCTTCGGCCGCTGGGCCGCCGACCAGATCGAGCAGCAGATCCTCTTCGAGGGCCCGGACACGGTCGCGGCCGTCTTCCTGGAGCCCGTGCAGAACGCGGGCGGCTGCTTCCCGCCCCCGCCCGGCTACTTCCAGCGGGTCCGCGAGATCTGCGACCAGTACGACGTGCTGCTCGTGTCGGACGAGGTCATCTGCGCCTTCGGCCGCCTCGGCACCATGTTCGCCTGCGACAAGTTCGACTACGTCCCGGACATGATCACCTGCGCCAAGGGCATGACGTCGGGCTACTCCCCGATCGGCGCGTGCATCGTCTCCGACCGGCTCGCCGAGCCGTTCTACCAGGGCGACAACACCTTCCTGCACGGCTACACCTTCGGCGGCCACCCGGTGTCCGCGGCGGTGGGCCTGGCCAACCTCGACCTGTTCGAGCGCGAGGGCCTCAACCAGCACGTCCTCGACAACGAGGGCGCGTTCCTGTCCACCCTCCAGAAGCTGCACGACCTGCCGATCGTCGGCGACGTCCGCGGCAACGGCTTCTTCTACGGCATCGAACTGGTCAAGGACAAGGCGACGAAGGAGTCCTTCGACGCGGACGAGACCGAGCGCGTCCTGTACGGCTTCCTGTCCAAGGCGCTCTTCGACAACGGCCTGTACTGCCGTGCCGACGACCGCGGCGACCCGGTCGTCCAGCTCGCCCCGCCGCTGATCTCGAACCAGGAGACGTTCGACGAGATCGAGCAGATCCTGCGCGCCACGCTCACGGAGGCGTGGACGAAGCTGTGACCGTCAGCCCGATGAGCTGACTCTGTGATCAACACCGGCCCCGGTGTCTGCCGTTCGAGTGAGAAACGGCGGCCCGGGGCCGTGTGCTGTGTGGATGCCCGCCGCGACATCCTTAGCGTGCTCGTGACCGATCGGCCCTGCCTTCGTTTCCCGTTCGTTCCCCAGGATGGGGGATTGGCAAGGAACTTACGGATCTGAACCGAGGTGTACGCCCGTGACTCCTCCCCCACGTGACCGAGGGGGCTTCGCACTCGACCGCAACGGGTCTCGTGACGGCCAAGCCCTGACCGCTGCCGGAGCGGAGACGCAGCGTACTACGCCACGGAGCGGCTCCGGAAATCAGGAGGACCCGCCGGACAACGACGTGCTCTGGGCACGCTCCCTGCACTTCACGCACCCCGACGGCTCCCCCGGCCTGGGCGGGGTCTCCCTGGAGGTGCGGGAGGGCGAGATCCTCGCCGTCAGCGGACCGCGCGGCAGCGGCAAGACGACCCTGCTGCACTGTCTGTCCGGCCTGGCGCCCGCCCAGCGCGGCGAGGTCTGGTTCAACAGCGTCCCCGTGCACACCATGGGTCCGATGGCCCGCGAACGGCTGCGCCGCAACCGCTTCGGCTGGATCGACCCGGCGCCGGTCCTCGTGCCCGAGCTCAACGTCTGGGAGAACGCGGCCCTCCCCCTGATGCTGCGCGGCACCAGCCGCCGCCGGGCCAAGGTCGCCGCCCTGGAGTGGCTGGAGCGCCTGGACGTCGGCGAGCGCTCCCACAGCCGCCCGCACGAACTCACCCATGCCGAGCGCCAGCGGGTCTGCATCACCCGCGCCCTGGCCCCGGCCCCCTCGATCCTCTTCGCCGACGAGCCCACCGCCCCGCTGCACCGCGCGGACCGGGCGCACGTCCTGCGCACCCTGACGACGGCGGCCCGCTCGCACGGCATCACGGTGGTGCTCGCCACCCACGACGCGGAGACCGCGGCCCTCGCCGACCGCACCGTGGCGCTGCTCGACGGCCGCCGGGTGAAGACCGTCCATCTGCCCCCGGTGACGGAGCCGGAAGGCCGGGGGGCCGCGTGCTCGCTCTCCGTCTGACCCGCAGCGCCCACCCCGCCGTCCAGGTCCGCCGCCTCCTGGTGGCGACGGCCTCGGCGGGCACCGGCTTCCTCCTCCTGTGCACCCTCGGCCACGCCCTGAGCCACCCGGACGCCGCGGCGGCCTCCGCGCTGCGGCTGGCCTGGTGCGCGGTCCCGCTGGCCGCGACGGTCCACTTCGCCCTGGCGGTGGCCCGCACCGACCCCGGCACCCGCCCCCGCCCGGGCCTCGCGGCGATCGGCCTGGGCCCGGCCCGGCTGATGGCCGTCTCGGCGACGACGACGGCCCTGTCGACGCTGCTCGGCTCCATGCTGGCCCTCCTCCTCTTCCTGCACCTGCGCGGCGACCTCACGGGCATGCCGTTCGACGGAGCGGCGGCCGAGTTCCTGGCGGCGCACCAGCCGCTGCCGCTGCCCGCCGCCCTCACCCTGCTGGCCCTGGTCCCGGCCGCCTCGTCCGTCGCGGTCGCGTTGACGCTGCGCCCCAGGGACGCACGCGTGGCGGCCCAGGCGGCCCCGCGCATGTTCGGCCGGTTCGGGGCGGGCGGACCGACGGGGTCGAGGGAGAGCTTCGGGGCGTACGGCCGGTTCGGCGCCCGACTGAAGAGCAGCGCGCCCCGCCCGGCGGCCCCGGCCGACGACACCCTGCCCGGCCCGGAACCCGAAGCCGCCCCGAGCCCCGCCCCGGATCCCACCCCCGGCCGCACGCCGACCCCCAACCCCACCGCCCTCCCCTGGGGTGCGGCCCTGCTGGCCACCGGTCTGGCGGTGGAGGGCTACGCGAGCCGCGCCGGCGGCGGCGCCCTCCCGCTCCCCGGCGGCCTCCCCGGCGGCCTCCCCAGCGGCCCCGCCGGGGTCCTGCTCGGCTGGATCCTCACCGCCGTCGGCCTCGCCCTCGCCGGCCCCGGCCTCACCCATCTCTGCGGCCGGCTGCTGCAGACGGCCCGCCCCGGCGCCCTGCGGCTCCTCGCGGGCCGGGGCCTGATGCAGGAGGCGTCCCGCATCGGCCGCCCGCTGGGCGTCGTCTGCGCGGTGGCCTCCGGCGCGTACACGATGGCCGCGCTGTACGACCCGGCCGACCCGTCCTTCGGCCCGCTCACCACCCTCGGCGCGCTGGTCGTGGCGGGCTCCACCGTCGCCACGCTGCTGACGGCGGCCGTGGAGGCCCGGCAGGCCCGCGCCGACACCACCGCCGCGCTGCTCCGCCTCGGCGCCCCGGCGAAGACGCTGCGCAGCGCCGCCGCGATGCGCGCCGGCGCCCTGCTGACGCTGTTCGTCCCGCTCACCCTCGTCGTGGCCGAACTCGCGGCGCTCCCCCTGGCCCGCTGAGATCCCGGCCGAAAAAATCTCCGCCCGCCGATGAGTTCGGCGCGACCCACGGGTCTACCCCACCGAACAGCACACACCGGCACGCACCTGCGCCACGAGACCGCGAACCCCAGGGAGAGACCCGATGACCACTCCGGCCTACCAGCAGATGATCTTCGTCAACCTGCCCGTGAACGACCTCGACGCCTCGAAGAAGTTCTTCACGGAGCTCGGCTACAAGCTCAACCCCCAGTTCAGCGACGACAACGCGGCCTCCGTGATGATCAGCGACACGATCGTCGCGATGATGCTCGTCAAGCCGTTCTACTCGACCTTCACCAAGAAGGAGATCGCGGACTCCACGAAGACCAGCGAGGTCCTGATCGCGCTGAGCGCCGAGAGCCGCGAGAAGGTCGACGAACTGGTCGACAAGGCGATCGCGCTGGGCGGTTCGCCGGGCGGCGAGACCCAGGACCACGGCTTCATGTACGGCCGCTCCTTCGACGACCTGGACGGCCACACCTGGGAGATCTCCTGGATGGACCCGTCGGTCATCGAGAGCTGACCGAACCCGGGCGGTCCACCGAACGGCGGTACCCAGGACCGGTCCTAGCATGGGCGGGTGCATCCGACGACACCCGCCCCGCCGTTCGACGGCTCCCACGACCGTGAGATCGAGACCCTCGCCGAGTTCGACGAGGCGGTCCGCGACCACGGCACCCTGTTCCACTTCCGCGTCCAGTCCGTCGACCTGACGGACCGTACGGAGGTCCTGCTCGCCCTGGACACCACGGGCGCCGTCTTCCTCGGCTGCCCGATGCACCCGGACGCGGCCGCGAAGTCCCGCGCCTCGGGGGCCCTCGTGCTCCCGCCCGTGCCAGGCCTGTCCTTCGACCCGTACCGCGGTTTCGTCTACTCCCCCGACGAGCTCTTCGCCGACCTGGCCGAGGGCTACGAGGCGACTCCGGACGCCCGTACCTACGCCTGGTTCCAGCGGACCAAGGCGGACGGCGACATATTCGGCTCGATGCTCCGCTCGATCCACGACGACGCCGTGTCGGACGCCCTCGACGAACTCCTCGTCGGCGCCCGGGTGGTGGGGGTGAAGGGCGGTCACGCGATGGCGCGCGGCACGGAGGCGTACGCCGGCGCGGCCCGCCTCGGCCGGGAACTCGCCCGCGCGGGGCTCACGGTGGCGACCGGCGGCGGACCCGGCGCGATGGAGGCCGCGAACCTCGGCGCGTACGCGGCCCCCTTCGGCGACGAGATGCTCGACGAGTCGCTGCGCCGCCTCGCCAAGGCGCCGAAGTTCACCCCCTCGATCACCGATTGGGCCAGGGCCGCCTTCGACGTGCGCGACAACTGGCCCGGCGGCGGCCCCTCGGTGGGCGTCCCCACCTGGTTCTACGGCCACGAGCCGCCGAACCCGTTCGCCGCGCACATCGCCAAGTACTTCTCCAACGCCACCCGGGAGGACGGCCTGCTGGCCCGCTGCACCGCGGGCGTGGTGTTCCTGCCGGGCGCCGCCGGGACCGTCCAGGAGATCTTCGACAACACGACGCCCAACTACTACGAGTCGCGGGGCGAGCCGACGCCGATGGTGCTCGTGGACCGAGCGCACTGGACCGAACGCCTGCCGGCCTGGCCGCTCTTGCGGTCACTCGCCCGGGAGCGGGCCATGGAGTCCCGTATCGCCCTCGTTGACCGGATCGAGGAGGCTCCGGAAGCGTTGAAACGTCTCGGTGGTTAATAAGCGGGCAAAGGCAACCGCTCAGAGGGGTCCCCACATTGACACTTCTTATGGAACGCTTATAGACCTGTGAGTCTGCTGGGGATGGTGACGCACTCGGCTCACCGGGGGCGCCATCTCCCCCTCCACCCCCCGCAGTTGCGCTTCCCGTAAAGGACAAACGTGTCCCTATCCCGCCGTACCGCCGCCCGCTCGGTGCGCATGCTCGGCGTCACCGCCGCCGCCGCCGCCCTCGCGCTCAGTGCCTCCGGCACCGCGCTGGCCCGCGAGATCGGTGACTTCTCCGCCGCTGCCGCCTGTGACGGCACGAAGGGCGTCATCACCGTCACCGACAACGACCCCACGGGCGTCCCGGCCGTGATCACCGTGTTCCTCGAGAACAACGGCGCCGACCTGAGGCAGGTCGGCGAACCCCAGACGGTCGAGGGCTCGAAGAAGGGCGTCACCGTCTCCTTCGCCGAGGACTGGGAGCCGAACGCCGAGTACCGGATCCACGTCGTGGCCGACAACGGCAAGAAGACCCCGGTCGACGCCGACATAGCCCCGAACCTGACCACCCCGTCCAAGGCCTGCAAGGCCGACGACACCACCACCCCGACCACCACCCCGTCCTCGACGCCGTCGGGCACCACTCCGCCGCCGGCCGAGACGGTCACCGCCTCGCCGTCCCCGTCCGACTCGGCGAGCGACAGCTCGGCGCCCCCGGCCTCGGCGAGCAACGCCCCGTCGGCCGCGGTCCAGGAGTCCAACCTCGCCGAGACCGGCGCGGGCTCCAACACCGGTCTGATCGTCGGCATAGCGGCCGCTCTGGTCGCCGTCGGCGGCGGCGCGGTGTTCTTCGGCATGCGTCGCCGTGGGGCCAGCCACCGCTGACCTCCACCACCGACCCGAACGCGCGTGGCCCGTCCCCGACCGGGGCGGGCCACCCGTTCTTCCCGGCCGCTCAGCCGAACTTGGCCCTCTCCAGCCAGAACTCCAGCACCTCGCGCTCGCCGAGCACCTCCAGCCCCGGGCTGTCCAGCGGCAGCCGGCCGTAGAAGGCGAGCAGCACGGAGGTCAGCGGCCCGCGCAGGGCGACCGTCGCCTTCTCGTGCCCGCGCCGCCAGACGATCCCCTGCTCGGTGAGGTCGACACTCCACTCGGCGTTCAGGCCGGCCGCCGCGTCCGTGGCGTGCAGATGGATGCTCCGGTCCCCGACGAGCAGTTCCGCGGCCACCCGGTGCGGCAGGTTCCGCTGCACCCACGCCACGATCTGCAGCCATTCGTCCAGGGTGTCGGCGGCCACCTCGGGCGCGACCTCGTAGGGCAGTCCGACCGCGAGCGTGGCGTCGGCGCGGTGCACGGTGATCTCGTGGGTCATCCGGCGCGCCCAGAAGCCGGTGTCGTGCACCCCGGCCCAACCCCACACCTTCGTGTCCGGCCCGGCCTCCCGCAGCGCGCCGACGACCAGTTCGCCGGTCTCGGCGAGCCAGGCGTCCAGCGCGGCCGGGTCGCCCTCGACCGCCGGTCCGCCGATCCCCGGAACCCGCTCCGGCGGGATCTCCTCCTGGGCCCGCGCCCGCACCAGGGCGTCCGTCCAGCGCAGGGCGACGCCCATGTGCCGCACCAGCTGCTCCAGCGACCAGTCGGGGCAGGTCGGCACGGTCGCCGTCAGATCCGCCCCGGAGGTCACCACGGACCTCAACAAACCCATCTGGTGGGCGATTTCGTCGCAGTACCGGTCATGCGAGAGAAGGGTCATACACAGCACCGTAGGGCGCGGCGGGTCAGTCCAGCACGACGATTTCGGCCGTGTCGAAGGACACCTCCACCGTGCTCCCGACCTCCGGCGCGTCCCGCAACGCGCACGCCGCCTCCAGCTTCGGTGCGCCCTCCGGCTGGAGGTGCACGGCGACATGCGTGCCCCGGAAGGTGCGCGCGGCGACCGTGCAGCGCAACCCCTCGTCCACGCCCACCAGGCGCACCCCGGCGGGCCGGACCAGCAGCGTGCACGCTCCCTGCGCCGACCCGGCCGGCACCGGCATCTTGCCCCACGGCGTGACGGCGACCTCTCCCGTGACGGTCGCCTCCACCACGTTGTCGAAGCCGAGGAAGCGGGCCACGAACGCGTCCGCCGGCCGCTGCCACACCTCAAGAGGCGTGCCGGACTGGGCGATCCGGCCGTCCCGCATCACGACGACCCGGTCGGCGAGCGCGAACGCCTCGCCCTGGTCATGGGTGACCGCGAGCACGGTCGTGCCCAACCGGCCGAAGAGTTCCCTCAGCTCGACGACCAGCCGCTCGCGCAGCGACCGGTCGAGCTGCCCGAGCGGCTCGTCGAGCATCAGCAGCCGGGGCCGCGGCGCGAGGGCCCGGGCCAACGCGACCCGCTGCTGCTCCCCGCCGGAGAGCGCGGCCACGGCCCGGCCAGCGGCCCCCGGCAGCCCGACGAGTTCGAGCAACTCCCGCACCCGCTCGCCCTGTTGAGCCTTGGGCAGGCCGCGCATCCGCAGCCCGAAGGCCACGTTGCCGCCGACATCGCGCTGCGGGAACAGCTGGTGGTCCTGGAACATCAGCCCGAGCTCCCGCCGATGCGCGGGCACCCCCGCCTGATCGCTCCCGTCGAGCAACACCCGTCCGGAGTCCAGGGGTTGCAGCCCGGCCACCGCCCGCAGCAGCGTCGACTTGCCGCTGCCGCTGGGCCCGAGCACACACACGACCTCGTGCTCGGCGACGGCAAGACCGACGGCGTCCAGCACAGGCCGCCCGCCGAACCGCACGGTAGCGCCGTCAAGTTCGAGCAGCGGCATCAGAACTCCCCCGTCCGGTCGGTCCGCAGCCGCTCCAGCACCAGCAGGGCCACCGCGCACACCACCATCAGAATCGTCGAAAGGGCCATCGCCTGGCCGTAGTTGAGCTCACCGGCCCGCCCGAGCAGCCGCGCCACGGCGACGGGGAGCGTCGGGTTGTCGGGCCGGGCGATGAACACGGTCGCGCCGAACTCCCCCAGCGACACCGCGAACGCGAACCCGGCCGCGACCAGCAGCGCCCGCCGCACCATCGGCAGGTCGACCTCCCGCCACACCCGCCAGGGCGACGCCCCGAGCACGGCCGCCGCCTCCCGCAGCCGCCGGTCCACCGCCCGCAGCACCGGCAGCATGGTCCGGACGACGAAGGGCACGCCGACCAGCGCCTGCGCGAGCGGCACCAGGATCCAGCTGCCGCGCAGGTCCAGCGGAGGCTCGTCGAGCGCGATCAGGAACCCGAAGCCGACGGTCACCGCGGAGACGCCCAGCGGCAGCATCAGCAGCGCGTCGAAGCCCCGCACCAGCCGTCCGGCGTCCCGGCGGGTGAGAGCGGCCGCGGCGAGCCCGCCGATCAGCACCGCGATCCCGGTCGCGGCGAGGGCGTACTCCAGCGAGTTGCCGATGGCCTCGATCGGCGGGACCAGGAAGACATTGCCGTCGTCGCTGGTCAGCGCCCGGTAGTAGGCGAAGTCGGGCGCGTCGAACGAGCGCTGCACCAGCACCGCGAGCGGCAGCACGAGCAGCACGGCGATGCTCGCGAGCACCCCGGCCAGCAGCGACCACTGCCCGGCCCCGCGCGGCCGCCGCGCCGTCACGGCCGCGTCCACCAGCCGCAACGCGGTCTCCCGACGCCGCACGGTCCACGCGTGCACGGCGAGGACCGCGCCGACGGCCGCGAACTGGACGATCGTGAGGACGGCGGCCGTGGACAGGTCGAAGATCTCGGAGGTCTGCCGGTAGATCTCCACCTCCAGGGTGGAGAAGGTGGGACCGCCCAGGATCTGCACCACACCGAACGAGGTGAAGGTGAAGAGGAAGACCATCAGCGCGGCGGCCGCGACAGCCGGCCCGAGGGCGGGCAGGGTCACCGTGCGCCAGGCGCGCAGCCGGGACGCGCCCAGCATCCGCGCCGCCTCCTCCTGCCCGGGGTCGAGTTGCGCCCACAGCCCGCCCACGGTCCGAACGACGACCGCGTAGTTGAAGAAGACGTGCGCGAGCAGGATCGCCCACACCGTGGTGTCCAGCCGTACGCCCCACAGCTCGTCGAGCAGGCCGCCCCGCCCGACCAGCGCCAGGAACGCCGTGCCGACGACGACCGTCGGCAGCACGAACGGGACGGTGACGACCGCGCGCAGCACCTGCTTGCCGGGGAAGTCCAGACGCGCGAACACATACGCCCCCGGCAGCGCGACCAACAGCGTGAGCGCGGTGGAGACGAGCGCCTGCCAGGTGGTGAACCACAGCACATGCCGGACGTCGGACTGGGCGAGCACGTCCCACAGCCGCCCGAACCGCCAGCTCCCGTCGACGTCGAGCCCCCGGGCGACGATCGCAGCGACCGGGTAGGCGAAGAACACCGCGAAGAACGCGACGGGCAGGGCCATGAGCCCGAGCCGCGCCGCCGCGCTCCCCTTGGCGCCGCTGCCCTTGCCGGGGGCTGCTTCGGTCACTTCAGTACGAGCGAGGTCCATGACTTGACCCAGTCGTCGCGGTGTTCGGCGATCTTCGCCGGGGCGAGGGTCTCGGGGTCCTTCGCCTGCGGCCCGTACTGCGTGAACTCCGCCGGAATCTGCGCGCCCGTCCGCACCGGATAGACGAACATGTTGAGCGGCATGTCCTCCTGGAACTCCTTGCCGATCAGGAAGTCGATCAGCGCCTTGCCGCCCTTGCTGTTGTGCGCGTTGCTCAGCAGCCCCGCGAACTCGACCTGCCGGAAGCAGGTGCCGGCCGCGACCCCGGTCGGGGCGGTGGTCGGCTTCGGGTCGCCGTAGATCACCTCGGCGGGGGGTGAGGAGGCGTAGGAGACGACGAGCGGCCGGTCGGCCCCCGCCTTCTTGCCGCCGGCGGACCCGGAGAACTCCTCGTTGTAGGCCTGCTCCCAGCCGTCGACGACCTTGACGCCGTTGGCCTTGAGCTTCGCCCAGTACCCCTCCCAGCCTCCGTCCCCGTACTTCGCGGCCGTGCCGAGCAGGAAGCCGAGTCCGGGTGAGGAGGTGGAGGCGTTCTCGGTGACGAGGAGGTTCTTGTAGGCGGGCTTGACGAGGTCGTCGAAGGAGGCCGGCGGGGTCAGCTTGTGCTCGGTGAAGTACGCCTTGTCGTAGTTGACGCAGATGTCGCCGAAGTCGATCGGCGTGACCCGGTGCTTCTCGGCGTCCAGCTGGAACGCGCTGCCGACCTGGTCCAGCCCCTTCGCCTCGTACGGCTGGAAGAGCCCGTTGTCGAGCGCGCGGGAGAGCAGGGTGTTGTCGACGCCGAAGAAGACGTCGCCCTGCGGGTTGTCCTTGGTGAGGATGGCCTTGTTGACGGCCTGCCCGGCGTCGCCGTCCTTGAGGACCTTCACCTGGTAGCCGGAGGTCTTCTCGAAGTCGGCGAGCACGGTCTTGGACACGGCCCATGAGTCATGGCTGACGAGGGTGACGGTCTTGGACTCCGCCGCCACTCCCTCGCTGCCGTCGCCGTCCGTGGATCCGCACGCGGACAGCGTGGACAGCGCGATCATGCCGAGCCCGAGGGCCGCGGCCTTGAAGGTCTTGTTGTGCACTGGTTTTCCTCCTGGGGTGGACCAGGAAGAGACGCGGCCCTGCCCGGGTGTCCGCAGGGGACATCCGGGCAGGGCGCAACAGCTCGAGTGATGACCGAACTTCCTACCCAGAATGACCTGGGCGAGGTTCAGAGGGTCTGCGGCCTGGGTGCCGCACTCTCAGCGCTGTGGCGCTCCCCTGTCGGAATATGAAGATGTGTATGGCCTAAAGACTACCGCTCGGTGGCCGCGAGCTGACCGCAGGCCCCGTCGATCTCCTGACCGCGGGTGTCCCGGACGGTGACGGGCACCCCGTGCGAGGCGATCGCCTCGACGAACGCCTTCTCGTCCTCCGGCCGCGAGGCCGTCCACTTCGAGCCCGGCGTCGGGTTGAGCGGGATGAGGTTGACGTGCACGGGCTTGCCGCGGAGCAGCCGGCCGAGCCGGTCACCTCGCCAGGCCTGGTCATTGATGTCCCGGATCAGCGCGTACTCGATGGACAGCCGACGGCCGGACCGCTCGGTGTACTCGAACCCTGCGTCCAGCACCTCGCGCACCTTCCACCGCGTGTTCACGGGGACGAGGGTGTCGCGCAGTTCGTCGTCGGGAGCGTGCAGCGAGATCGCGAGCCGGCATTTGAAGCCCTCGTCGGAGAACCGGTGGATGGCCGGCACGAGCCCGACCGTCGACACGGTGATGCCCCGCTGCGAGAGCCCGAGGCCGTCCGGCGCGGGGTCGGTGAGCGCCCGGATGGAGCCGACGACCCGCTTGTAGTTGGCGAGCGGCTCACCCATGCCCATGAACACGATGTTGGACAGCCGGGCCGGCCCGCCCGGAACCTCGCCGTCCCGCAGCGCCCGCATGCCGTCGACAATCTGATGGACGATCTCGGCGGTGGACAGATTCCGGTCCAGCCCCGCCTGCCCGGTCGCGCAGAACGGACAGTTCATCCCGCACCCGGCCTGCGAGCTGATGCACATCGTCACCCGGTCCGGGTAGCGCATCAGCACCGACTCCACGAGCGTGCCGTCGAACAGCCGCCACAGGGTCTTGCGGGTGGTCCCCTGGTCCGTCGACAGATGCCGGACGACCGACATCAGGTCCGGCAGCAGCGCCTCGCGCAGCTTCTCGCGCGAACCGGCGGGGATGTCCGTCCACTCCGCCGGGTCGTGCGCGTAGCGCGCGAAGTAGTGCTGGGACAGCTGCTTGGCACGGAACGGCTTCTCACCGATCTCCGCCACGACCTCCTTCCGCTCGGCGGGCGAGAGGTCGGCAAGGTGCCGCGGCGGCTTCTGGGCTCCGCGGGGGGCGACGAAAGTGAGTTCTCCGGGCTTAGGCATAGCCGTACCAGTGTCGCAGATCGAATCGTGTGACCGGTGCCGCGCTCGGCACAGCGGCAACGGCCTCAGGGCGGCCTCGCAGCGACGGGCCCCTGCCCCGGAGACCGGACGCTGTTGGCGAATTTCCGGAGACCGGGGCGGGGGCCCGTGCGAGCCGTTCTGCGCGGGTGGGTCAGCCGGAGCCGACGAACAGCACGAACAGGGCCCAGACGACAGGAGCCGTAGGGAGCAACGAGTCCAGCCGGTCCATGATGCCGCCGTGGCCCGGGAGGAGCGTGCCCATGTCCTTGATGCCCAGGTCCCGCTTGATCATGGACTCGCCGAGGTCGCCGAGCGTGGCGCTGGCCGCGACGGCGAAGCCGAGCACCAGGCCCTGCCACCAGGTGCCGTCGTCGATCAGGAACTGCATCAACAGCGCGCCCGCGACCATCGCGAACGACACCGCGCCGAGCAGACCCTCGCGGGTCTTGCCGGGACTGATGCGCGGGGCGAGCTTGGTCCTGCCGAAGCGCCAGCCGACGGCGTACGCGCCCGTGTCGCTGACGACCGTCAGGAGCAGGAACGTCATGACGCGGAACGCCCCGTCGTCGGAGGCGAGCATCACGGCGACGAACGTGGCCAGGAACGGGACGTAGAAGGCCGCGAAGACGCCTGCCGTGACGTCCTTCAGATAGCCCTCGGGCGGTTCCGTCATCCGCCAGACCAGCACCGCGAGCGCGGTGAGGGCCATGGCGACCCAGGCGCCCTCGGCGCCCCGGACGTAACCGGCGACGACCATCGCCGCGCCGCCGACCGCGAGCGGCACGAGCGGCGCCTTGATGCCCTTGCGCTCCTGCAGCCTGCTGGTCAGCTCCCACAGACCGACGACGACGGCGACCGCGACCACGCCGACGAACACGGCCTTGACGATGAGCAGCGACGCGAGGATCACCGCACCGAGCCCGACCGCGACCCCTATGGCCGCGCCCAGGTCTCGGCCCGCGCTCTTCTTCTGCGGGGCGGGCGCAGGGTGCGGGACGTCGGACATGGGCTCCGGATTCTGCGGCACCGCCGCAGGGGGCCGTGCCGACGGGGTGTCGTTGCCGCGAGCGGCGTCGCCGTAGGGTTCGCCGCCGTAAGGCGTGCCGCCGTAAGGCGGGTTGCCGTAAGGCGGGTTGCCGTAGGACGCGGTGCCGTAGGACGCGCCGTGGTGGGGCTCGTCTCGGAACAAGGGGCCGCCCGGCCGAGCGGCCCCCCGGTCGTCATCCTGGTTTCCGCCGTGTGCGGGTACGTCGGGGACGATGGGCATGGGGCGAGTCTGCTGCGCCTCAGGCGCATCGTACGCGGGACCCGCCGGGGCGGCCCCCTGGACAGGACCCTGGGCAGCGGGCCCCCAGTACCCGGCCCGTGACCCGGCTTGCGGCGGTGAGCCCCAGGAAGAGTCGTTCATCAGACCTCGAGCAGCTCCGCTTCCTTGTGCTTCAGGAGCTCGTCCACCTGGGCGACGTACTTGTGCGTCGCGTCGTCGAGCTCCTTCTCCGCACGGCGGCCCTCGTCCTCGCCGACCTCGCCGTCCTTGACGAGCTTGTCGATCCCGTCCTTGGCCTTGCGACGGACCGCGCGGATGGACACCTTGGCGTCCTCGCCCTTGCCCTTGGCGACCTTGATGTAGTCGCGGCGGCGCTCCTCGGTGAGCTCGGGGAACACCACCCGGATGATGTTGCCGTCGTTGCTGGGGTTGACGCCCAGGTCCGAGTCGCGGATGGCCTGCTCGATGTTGCGCAGGGCCGTCTTGTCGAACGGGGTCACGACCGCCATGCGCGGCTCCGGCACGGAGAACGAAGCCAGCTGGTTGATCGGCGTCGGCGCGCCGTAGTAGTCGGCCACGATCTTGTTGAACATCGCCGGGTGCGCACGGCCGGTGCGGATCGCGGCGAAGTCCTCCTTGGCGACCACGACGGCCTTCTCCATCTTCTCCTCGGCCTCGAGGAGGGTCTCTTCGATCACCACTTGCTCCTGCGTGTCTTGAGTAGGCCCGGCTGCGGTTCCTTACGGGGCGGCGGCCGGCTGCGTCGCGTCTTCTTCCTGCACGGTTCCCGACCGGCAGGACATTGTCCATCCCCCGGCCAGGGTCCGTCCCCCGGTCAGGGGCTGTCGTACGAGACCGGGGTTGTGCCGGTCAGGCCCGGCTGCCTTGCTCACCCACAAGCGTGCCGATCTTCTCACCCTTGACGGCGCGAGCGATATTGCCCTCCGCCAGAAGCTCGAAGACGAGGATCGGCAGCTTGTTGTCGCGGCACAGTGTGACGGCGGTGGCGTCGGCGACCTTCAGCTCGCGCGTGATGACCTCGCCGTAGCCGAGGGCGTCGAACTTGACGGCCTCCGGGTTGGTCTTCGGGTCGGAGTCGTAGACGCCGTCCACGCCGTTCTTGCCCATCAGCAGCGCCTCGGCGTCGATCTCCAGGGCGCGCTGCGCGGCGGTGGTGTCGGTCGAGAAGTACGGCATGCCCATACCGGCGCCGAAGATGACCACCCGGCCCTTCTCCAGATGCCGCACGGCCCGCAGCGGGATGTACGGCTCGGCGACCTGGCCCATGGTGATGGCCGTCTGGACGCGGCTGTCGATGCCTTCCTTCTCCAGGAAGTCCTGGAGGGCGAGGCAGTTCATGACCGTGCCCAGCATGCCCATGTAGTCCGAGCGGGCCCGGTCCATGCCGCGTACCTGGAGTTCGGCGCCGCGGAAGAAGTTACCGCCGCCGATGACGACGGCGATCTCCGCGCCGTCCCGGACGACGGCCGCGATCTCCCGGGCGATCTTGTGCACCACGTTCGGGTCCACGCCCAGGCCCCCGCCACCGGAGAATGCCTCACCGGACAGCTTCAGCAGAAACCGGCCGCGTACCTTGCCGTCGTCGCTCTTCTGGGGCTTGGTGGTCATGGGAGATCCCGCCTCTTTCACGTGGTGCACATACGAAGAAGGCCACTGCCGGTGGGGTGTCGTCCGCAACCCGTGCTCGGCAATGGCCTCCTCGTCAGATCTGCTGTCGTCCGTCACGCGTGCGCGTGACGGCGTACCGGACGACTGCATCCGACCCTATCGGGCCGACGCGTCGATCGCGGTACGGACTCAGATGCCGACCTTGATGCGCGTGAAGCGCTTCAGGGCGACACCGGCCTCGTCCAGGACCTTCTGGACGGACTTCTTGTTGTCCAGCGCGTACGGCTGGCCGAGCAGCGTGGCGTCCTTGAAGAAGCCGTTGAGGCGACCCTCGACGATCTTCGGCAGGGCGGCCTCGGGCTTGCCCTCGGCGCGGGTGGTCTCCTCGGCGACGCGGCGCTCGGACTCGACGACCTCGGCCGGCACGTCCTCCTTGGAGAGGTACTTCGGCGCGAAGGCGGCGATGTGCTGGGCGATGCCCTTGGCGACGTCGGCGTTCGGCTTGTCCAGCTCGACGAGGACACCGATCTGCGGGGGCAGGTCGGGCATCGTGCGGTGCATGTACGCGAACACGAAGCCGTCGGCGAACACCGCGAAGCGGTCCAGCACGATCTTCTCGCCGAGGTTGGCGTTGGCCTCGTCCACGAACGCCTGGACGGTCTTGCCGGCCTCGATCTCGGAGGCGAGCAGCGCCTCGAGGTCGGCCGGGGAGGTCTTGGCGACGTGCTCGGCGATCGCGGCCGCGGCGGCCTGGAACTTCTCGCCCTTGGCGACGAAGTCCGTCTCGCACTTCAGCTCGACGAGGACGCCGGAGGAGTTGTCGTCAGCGATGATCGAGACCACGGCGCCGTTCTCGGCGGAGCGGCCCTCGCGCTTGGCGACGCCCTTCTGGCCCTTGATCCGGAGCGCCTCGACGGCCTTCTCGACGTTGCCCACGGCCTCGTCCAGGGCCTTCTTGCAGTCCATCATGCCGGCGCCGGTGAGCTCACGGAGCTTCTTGACGTCAGCGGCGGTGTAGTTCGCCATGATCTGTGAATCTCTCTCGGAGTTCGAAGTCTCGAAGATCTACGAAGATCTGGGGCTGTGGGTGAACGGCGGGCGGCTCGGTCAAGACGCCACCCGCCGTCACTTCGTCCCTGGGGCCGTACGGACTGCTGTGCGACCGTACGGCCTACGGCCTGACTCAGGCCTGCTCGCCCTCGGCGGCCGGAGCGGCCTCGGCAGCGGGGGCCTCGTCGGCGACGGGCGCCTCTTCGGCGACCGGAGCCTCGGCAGCGGGGGCCTCGGCGGCGGGCGCCTCAGCGGCCGGAGCCTCGGCAGCGGCCTCGGCCGGCTTCTCGGCCTCGTCCGCCTTCTTCTCGCCCTCGAGCAGGTCGCGCTCCCACGCGGCCAGCGGCTCGGCGGCGGCCTTGTCGCCCTTGTCGCCGGTGGCGACGCCGGAGCGGGAGATGAGGCCCTCGGCGACGGCGTCGGCGATCACGCGGGTGAGCAGGGTGACGGAGCGGATCGCGTCGTCGTTGCCCGGGATCTTGTAGTCGACCTCGTCGGGGTCACAGTTGGTGTCGAGGATGGCGACGACCGGGATGTTGAGCTTCCGGGCCTCGCCGACCGCGATGTGCTCCTTCTTGGTGTCCACGATCCAGACGGCGCTGGGCACCTTGGACATCTCGCGGATACCGCCGAGGGTCTTCTCGAGCTTGGCCTTCTCACGCGAGAGGACCAGGAGCTCCTTCTTGGTCAGACCCGAGGCCGCGACGTCCTCGAAGTCGATGAGCTCGAGCTCCTTGAGGCGCTGGAGGCGCTTGTAGACGGTCGAGAAGTTGGTGAGCATGCCGCCCAGCCAGCGCTGGTTGACGTAAGGCATGCCGACGCGGGTCGCCTGCTCGGCGATCGCTTCCTGCGCCTGCTTCTTCGTGCCGACGAACATGACCGTGCCGCCGTGGGCGACGGTCTCCTTGACGAACTCGTAGGCGCGGTCGATGTACGACAGCGACTGGAGCAGGTCGATGATGTAGATGCCGTTGCGCTCGGTGAAGATGAAGCGCTTCATCTTCGGGTTCCAGCGACGGGTCTGGTGACCGAAGTGGACGCCGCTTTCCAGCAGCTCCCGCATCGTGACGACGGCCATGGCCGTTCTCCTTGGGTTTCTCGGTTGTGCCGCGGGAACCGGACGGCTCCCGCGCCTGACGCCCGCGATGCGCCGAGCCACGAAGGACCGAGGGGCGCTGATACCGGGAGACCGACCGTGGCCGGCACCCGATACCGGGGCGTGCGAAGTCGACCCGGTGACCCGGATCGCCAGAAGAAGTGTACGGGACCCGCGGGGCGGCGGGTGACGCCGCTGTCCACAACCGGCGAGTGGTCCACAGGCCGGAGCCGTGATCGCTCGCATGCGGAACGGTCTCCCCATGTACCCGCACACGAAACGACACTCCGGCGGCGTGCCCCTGTCCCTGCGCCTGCCACTGCCGGTGTCCCTCTTCCTGCCGCTGTCCCTGCTCCTGTCGGTCACGATCCTGGTCCTGGCGTCCGTGGCGTGGGCGAACCCGCAGGCCCCGCCGCGAGCCCCCGCGCCCCCTGCGCCCGCGGTCCCGGCGATCGGCCGCGCCTGGCCGGTGGGCACACGCCCGGCGGTGCTGCGCGGCTGGGAGCCCCCGGCGACGCCTTACGCCCGCGGCCACCGAGGCGTCGACCTGGCGGCCCCGCCGGGCGCCCCGGTGCGGACGGTGGCAGCCGGCCGCGTGTCCTTCGCGGGTCGGGTGGCAGGCCGGGGCGTCGTCTCGGTGGAACTGACGGCGACGGGCGAACCACCCCTGCGCACGACATACGAACCGGTACGGGCATCGGTGCGCAAGGGCGACGAGCTCGTCCCGGGCCAGACGGTCGGCACGGTGGAACCGACAGGCTCCCACTGCACCCGGACCTGCGTGCACTGGGGCCTGCTGAGCGGCGGGACCTATCTGGACCCCCTGTCGCTACTGCCCCCATGGCTACGACACACGGGCCCGCCACGACTCCTGCCGGTACTGGGCGTGCCGTTGCCGTGACCCGGCCGATCAGAAGGAACAGACGGGGCGGCGGGGCAGACGGAGCGGTGAGGCAGGCGGGGTGGGCAGGGCGGGCAGGACAGGCGGGGCGGGCAGGACAGGCGGGGCGGGCGGTTCCTCAGCCCTGGACGCCCCTCAGCACCATCGCCACCGCCGCTTCCGTGATCGCCGAGGGGTCCTCCGCGGCGCCGAGTTCGATCCGGCGTACCGCCGCGTCCACGACTCCCTGCAACAGCATCGCCGCCAGGCGGGGCTCGGCGTGGCCCAGCTCCGCCAGCGCCTCCCCGATCATCGCGACGAGGCCGCCGTGCGCGGCCCGGATCTTCTCCCGGGCGCCCGCGTCCAACTCGCTGGCCGAGATCGCGACGACGGCCCGGTGCCGTCGGTCGCCCACCAGCGCGAGCTGCCGCCGCACATACGCCTCGACCTTGGCCTCCGCGCCGTCGACCGCGGCCATGGCCGCCTCGACCTCCGCCGCCCAGACGGGGAAGTCGACCTCGCACAGTTCCTCGACCACGGCGGCGCGCGAGCGGAAGTACTCGTACACGGACGAGCGCGCGAGGCCCGTCCGCTCGGCGAGGGCCGGGAACGTCAGCGCCTCCGTCCCGCCCTCGGACAACAGGGAGCGTGCCGCGTCCAGGAGGGAGGCGCGCTGCATCGATCGGTGCTCGGCCACGGAGGCCGCTCGAATCCTTGGCACGTCAACCACTCTACGGACGCGCCACCCCCGGCGGGAGTGACTCCGCCCGCACTCGTGTCATCCGGCCAGGTCGGCGAACGCGGCTCAACGACCGAAGCTCGCCAGCTTCGCGCGCAGCTGGAGCACGGACTTGGTGTGGATCTGACTGACCCGGCTTTCCGTCACACCCAGCACGTTCCCGATCTCGGCGAGCGTCAGCCCTTCGTAGTAGTACAGCGTGACGACCGTCTTCTCCCGGTCGGGCAGGGTGTTGATGGCCCGCGCCAGGAACCGTCTGAGCTCCCGGTCCTCGGCCACCTCCACGGGGTTGTCCGCGGCCGTGTCCTCCAGCGTGTCCATCAGGCTCAGCCGGTCGCCGCCCTCGCCCCCGACGTGCAGCAGCTCCTCCAGCGCGACCACGTTGGCCAGCGACAACTGGCTGAACACGGCGTGCAGTTCGTCCACCGCGATGCCCAGCTCGGCGGCCACCTCGCACTCCGACGGAGTGCGCCGCAGCCGCGCCTCCAGCGTGGCGTAGGCCCGCTCGACGTTGCGGGCCTTCTGCCGCACCGACCGCGGGATCCAGTCCAGCGCGCGCAGCTCGTCGATCATCGCGCCCCGGATGCGGGTGATCGCGTACGTCTCGAACTTGATCTCCCGGTCGATGTCGAACTTCTCGATCGCGTCGATCAGCCCGAAGACCCCGGAGGACACGAAGTCGGCCTGCTCCACATTGGGCGGCAGTCCGACGCTCACCCGTCCCGCCACGTACTTCACCAGCGGTGAGTAGTGCAGGATCAGCTGCTCCCGCAGCCGCTCGTCCCCGGTCGTCTTGTACGAGCGCCACAGCTCGTCGAGCGTCGAGGGAGCGGGCGGGCGCACGCTGCCACCGTCACGGGCGGCTGGGGGGATCGCCGCCCGGTCGGACCCGGAGGTGTGCTGGGGCATTCGTCGCCTTGTGCCGTTCTGCCGTGAAGTGTGCGAGGTGGGTACCGCATGGTGCAGTGGTGCCGTTCTGTGCCGGAATCCTCGTGAGCGTAGCGTGACTGCGGTGTCGCGGTGCGCGAAGGTCGCGCCCGGACCGGTACGCAGATACGTTCCGCTGGGCGCACTCCGGGGTCGCGCCGGTCGCCGTGGATGATCATCTGAGTGGGTCAACTACCGGAATTCCCAAGGCTTTCGGCGTTCCCCCGGACGGCCGAACACCCCGGGTCAACACGGAGGGCGACCCCCTCGAACGGAGACCATCGCCTGGCGTGTCAACTTCCAGCCGTCGCCGTGTCGTTCGACGTAGCCGAGCGCCTTGAGCTCGTACAGCCTCGCGATCGCGTCGTCCGGTGTGGTGCGGGCCTCGCGGGCGATCTCCTCGGCCGCCGCCGGCCTGCGGGCGGGGAGCGCGGCCAGGACCCGCCGGGCGCCCGGCTCCAGCAGGTCGCGCGGCAGCGCCGGCCCGCGCCGGTCCGGAGCCAGCTCGCCCATGGCACCCACCAGCTCGACGATCTCCGCGGCGTCGGTGACCAGCACGGCCTCCCCCCGCAGCAGCTCGTGCACCCCGGCGGAGAGGCCGCTGGTGGCCGGCCCCGGCACCCCCATGGTGTGGCGGCCCAGCCGCTGCGCCGCCCGCGCGGTGACCAGCGAGCCGCTGCGATAGGCGGCCTCGACGACGACCGTGCCCCGGGTGAGCGCGGCGATCACCCGGTTGCGCAGGATGAACCTGCTCGGCGTCGGATGGTCCCCGGGCGGCAACTCCCCGACCACCAGGCCCTGTTGCGCGATCCGGTTGATCAACTCCGTGTGGCCGCGCGGATAGGGCTGGTCGACCCCGCAGGCGAGGACGGCGACGGTGGCGCCGCCCGCGCCGAGGGCGCCCCGGTGGGCGGCGCCGTCGACTCCGTAGGCCCCGCCGGACACCACGACCCAGCCTCGTTCGGCGAGGCCGCAGGCCAGGGTGGCGGCCATGTGGGCCCCGTACTCGGTGCAGGCGCGGGCTCCGACGACGGCGACCGAGCGCAGCGCCCACATCCGCAGGCTGGGCCGTCCGCGCACCCACAGCCCCAGCGGCCGGGCGTCCCCGAGCTCGTCCAGCGTTCCCGGCCACTCGGCGTCTCCCGGGCACACGAACCGCACCCCTGCCTCCCGCGCGCGGGCCAGATCGCTCTCCGGCTCGGCCCGCCCGGCGCGCGCCCGCAGGCCGGCCCAGCGCCGGGCGGTCACCCCCGGCAGCGGCTCCCCGTCGCTCCGCAGCCGCCGCACCACCTCCGGCACCCCGCGCTCGCGCACCCACTGCCCGCCCACCTCGTCACCGGGCTCGAGGACCCGCCCGAGGAAGACGCGGGCCAGCCGCTCGTCGACCGGCCCGCCCCCGCCGTTCACGTCAGAGCCCCGAGGGCCATCGGCACACCGCGCGGCACCCCCGTGCGCAGTTGCAGGGCCAGGGCCACGTCCATCGCGCCGGGGCGGTCGTGCCCGACGAGGTCGGCGACGGTCCAGGCGACGCGCAGCACCCGGTCGAGCCCCCGGACGGTCAGCACCCCGCGCTCCAGGTTCCGCTCCGCCTCGTCCATGGCCCCGACCGCGGCATGCCAGCGGCTGCGCAGTTCACGTCCCGGCACCTCGCTGTTGGTCCGCCACGGGGTGCCCGCCAGCCGGGCCGCCGCGCGCTCCCGGGCGGCCCGGACCCGGTCGGCGACGGTCGCCGTGGACTCGCCTCCGGGACCGCGGTGCGCGAGCTCGGCCCGGCTGACCGGGTCGACCTCGACGCGCAGGTCGACCCGGTCGAGCAGCGGGCCGGAGAGCCGCGCCTGGTAGCGGCGGATCACCGAGGGCGGACACTCGCACAGGCTGTCCCGTTGCGAGAACCGGCCGCACGGGCAGGGGTTGGCCGCGAGCACCATCAGGAAGCGGGCCGGGAACCGGACCACTCCCGCGCTGCGCGCGATCACCACATGCCCCGCCTCCAGCGGCTGCCGGAGCGCGTCGAGCGCCTGGCTGCCGAATTCCGGGGTCTCGTCGAGGAAGAGCACTCCCCGGTGGGCCAGCGACACGGCGCCGGGCCGGGCCGTCCCGGGGCCGCCCCCGACCAGCGACTGCATGGTGGCCGAGTGGTGCGGGGCGCAGTACGGGGGCATGTCGATGAGGGGTTTGCCCGGTGGCAGCAGCCCGGCCACCGAGTGCACCGCGGTGACCTCCAGCGACTCCTGCCTGCCCAGCCGGGGCAGCACCGCCGGGAGGCGCTCCGCGAGCATGGTCTTGCCCGCCCCCGGCGGTCCTTCCAGGAAGAGGTGGTGTCCGCCGGCCGCGGCCACTTCCACCGCGGTGCGCGCCGAGCCCTGGCCGACCACGTCCGCGAGGTCGTGCTCGTGCTGGGCGGCGCCCAGGCTGTGCATGCCGGTGGCCGCGCCCGTGCCGGGCATCCGCAACCCCGCCAGGAGCGGATCGGGGCGGCCCGCGTCGTCCGGCTCCTCCTCGGGCACGGGCTCGTCCGCGAGGACGGCGATCAGCTGGCGCAGGCTGCGCACCCCGAGCACGGAGACGCCGGGGACGAGCGCCGCTTCGGCTGCGGCGCACTCCGGCACGACCACCTGTTCGTATCCGGCCTCGGCCGCGGCCAGCACCGCGGGCAGGATGCCCCGCACCGGGCGCACCCGGCCGTCCAGGCCCAGCTCCCCGATCATCACGAGGTCGGTGAGCACCCGCGGGTCGATCCGCTCGGCCGCGCCGAGCACGGCGCAGGCCACAGCAAGATCAAAACCGCTGCCGCCCTTGGGCACCGAGGCCGGACTGAGACCGACGGTGAGCTTCTTCTGCGGCCATTCGTCGCCCGAGTTGGCCACCGCCGCCCGTACCCGGTCCCGGCTCTCGGTCAGGCTCTTGTCCGGCAGCCCCACCAGCGTGAACGCCGCCACTCCCGGTTCGAGGTCGGCCTGGACCTCGACGACCACTCCTTCGACGCCCACCAGCGTCACCGAGCACGTACGTGCGAAGCCCATCTCAGGCCACCCCCCGCGCGTGCTCCACGACGGCCGCCCCACGGCGGGGCAGGACGACGCCGATCAGGTCGATGCGGACGCCGCCCGGCGGGGCTCCCCCGTGTGCCTGGATCCACCGCTCGGCCAGGCCGCGCAGACGCTCGGCCTTCTCCGGCGTCACCGCCGCCATCGGGTGCTGGAATCCGCCCCCGCTGCGGGTCTTCACCTCGCAGACGACCAGGACGTCGCCGTCCCTCGCGACGATGTCGATCTCACCGGTCCTGCCAGAGCGCCAGTTGCGCTCCAGGACCGTCATTCCGGCCTCGGCCAGCCGTCGGGCGGCCAGCTCCTCGCCGTACCTGCCGAGTGCACCACGTGCCAGATCCGCGTTCATGTCGGCACCACCTCCGGCACCGACGTTCGCGCATCCGCCGCAACAAAAAGGATCTTGGTGGAGAAGTCGGCGACTGTGGACAACCACGTCACCCGTGCGAGGGAACTAGCTCAGAACTAGCTCCCCGGAAGCTCCAGGTCGCTCTTGTTCAGCTCCTCGATGTTCACGTCCTTGAACGTGAGCACCCGTACCTGCTTCACGAACCGGGCCGGCCGGTACATGTCCCACACCCAGGCGTCCGCCATCGACACCTCGAAGAACACCTCACCCTGGACCGAGTGCACCTGCATCTCGTAGTCATTGGTGAGGTAGAAGCGCCGCTCGGTCTCGATCACGTATTTGAACAGACCGACGACATCGCGGTACTCCCGGTAGAGCTTCAGCTCCATCTCGGTCTCGTACTTCTCGAGGTCCTCGGCGCTCATGGCATGTTCCCCTTCAGCCGTGCGATCCCCCCATTGTGCGCCAGTCCCGTGCGCCCCTAGACGATTTCCGTGTCAAGGGTCACCGGTCCGGCCGGAGGACCTTCGTCGAGCAGCCTGCGCAGCAGCTCGGCGAGTCTGGTCGGATACACCGTCTCATGTGCCCGGGTCAGTTCCTGACACGTCCACCAACGTGCTCCGGCGACGCTGCGCCGCTCCAGCTCGGTCAGGGCCGTCGCGCGGGTCGCCGTCACCGTCGTCCGGGCGAGGAAGTACCACTCGTCCTGGTCCCAGCGACGGCCGGCGAACGGGAAGGAGCACCTGCGCCGCCACAGCACCGGGCCGAGCTCGACCTCGGCGATCCCGGTCTCCTCGACGAGTTCCCGCAGGGCGGCCTCTTCACGGGTCTCGTCGCCCTCCACGCCGCCGCCCGGCGTGAACCACCAGTCGTCGGCCGGGTCGTCGGGTTCATGGCCGTGCAGCAGCAGGATGCGGTCCTGCGGATCCAGCAGGACGACCCGGGCGACCTTGCGCAGCCCGTCTCCGGACGGGTCGAGGATCGCGCCCGTCGAGCCGTCCGCGGGGTCAGCGGGCACCGGCCGGCTCCGACCGGACGCGACGGGCCGACGTCCGCTTGGCGATCGGGCCGTACGCTCCGCCGCCCAGCACCAGCACCGCGCCGACGACGATCATCCAGCCCATCGTCCGCAGCGGACCCGGCTGGGAGAGGGCGCCGAGGGTCTCGAAGCCCGTGGGGCGCTTCAGCATGCCGTTCATGGGCCAGACGACGGCGTCGACGCGCGCCGTGACGGCGCTGCGCGGGACCGTGCCCTGTGCCGCGTCCGAGAGGTGGGCGGTGGAGTCCAGCGAGCCCTCCCGCTCGTCGCCGAGCAGGAACAGCCTGCCCTCGGGGACCGTCACGGTCGGGAAGTTCTTGATCTCGGCCAGGCTGCCCGCCGGCAGATACGGTTCCTCGATCTGCTTGCCGTTGACGGTCAGCTTGCCTTCCGTGCAGCAGGCGACGGTGTCACCGCCGATCGCGACCACCCGCTTGACCACGGCCGAGTCACTCACCCAGGTCTTGTCGGTGAAGACGACGACGTCCCCGCGGCGCACCTCACCGCCGTCGATCCGCTCGGCCAGGACACGGTCGCCGGCGGCGATCGTCGGGCTCATGGAGGAGGTGGGCACGGTGTACGGCCGGTAGACCAGGGCGCCCCAGCCGAATCCGACGAGGAACAGCACGAGGCCCAGTGCGACGGCCAGTCCGGACAGACGCTGTCCGGTCCGGCTGCCCACCGGGCCACTGCTGGTGCCGCCGCCACTGTGCGGGGCCGTACGCGTAGTGCTCTCGCCACCCATGGATCCGCACCCTACCCGGCGGTACCGAACCGGGGCAGCCCCTCTTCCCCGGTCTTCCCGGCCAGGGCCGCAGCCTTGGGAAAGGGTTTGCCGTGCGGCAGGGTGAAGATCAGCGGGTCGTGGAGTCCGCCGTGCGCCGACGGCGCCACAGGACCACCGGCACGACCCCGGCGAGGGCGAGGCCCTGCGGGGCGACCGTCAGGACCGCGGAGGCCGCGGACTGGTTGCTCAGGCCGTCCTGGTCGAAGGTGTCCGGCACCGGCAGCGTGCCCCAGCGGGTGAGCGGCCAGGCCTTGACGATGGCACGGCCGACGACCTGGTCGACGGGCACCATGCCGTGGTTCTTGTCCGACTGGTTGTAGCGCGAGTCACGGGAGTTCTGCCGGTGGTCGCCCATCACCCAGACGTACCCCTTGGGGACCTTCACCGTGAACTGACCGCCCTGGTCGTCCTGGCTGCACGGGGTGTTGCCGGGGTACACGTACGGCTCGTTCAGCGCCTTGCCGTTGACCGTGAGCGGGCCCGTGCCCTTGCAGGAGACGGTGTCGCCGCCTACCCCGATGACCCGCTTGATCAGGTCCTTCTCCTCCGCGGACGGCATCAGGCCGATCCAGCTCAGGAAGGTCTGGAAGGCGTTCGGGTCGACGGTGGCCTCACCGGCCAGCCAGTCGGCGGGGTCGTGGAAGACGACCACCTCGCCGCGCTCCGGCTCCGAGCCGAACCACGGGGTCAGTTTGTCCACCAGGACCCGGTCGCCGATCCTGAGCGTGTTCTCCATCGAGGCCGACGGGATGGAGAACGCCTGCACCAGGAACGTCTTGATGAGCAACGCGAGGACGAGCGCGATGCCGATCAGGATCGGCAGCTCCTTCCAGAAGGAACGCGGCTTCCTCGGCTTCGGGGCCGAGTCGCCGGATCCCAGCTCGTCGGTCCCGGGCGGCTCGTCCGCCGGAGGACCGTCGCCGCCCGCCACGGGGTCATTCCCGGAGGTCACGCCGCCGTCCGGGGCCGGGTCGGCGGCTTCCACGGGGTGTCCGCGGTGATCCTCGCCGTCGTGCCCGGACCGTGCGCCAACCGCCACATCCCCCACGCCAACTCCTCACTCTGTGCCGCTGCCTGCCCCACATACGACGCAGGCCCACCACTCCCATAACGAGCGGGAGTTCCGCAGGGCTCGGGAGTTGTCGAATCGATCCGTTCGGATCGCCGGGAGCAACCCTATGCGACAGCTGGGCGGACGCGGTCGTCGTGGCCGTCGAGCCGGACAC
The DNA here is from genome assembly GCF_040655955.1 of Streptomyces sp. NPDC050263. Taxonomy (NCBI): domain Bacteria; kingdom Bacillati; phylum Actinomycetota; class Actinomycetes; order Kitasatosporales; family Streptomycetaceae; genus Streptomyces; species Streptomyces sp. NPDC050263. The sequence goes on from NZ_JBFAKW010000004.1 coordinate 154,789, forward strand.
GGAAGAGAAAGTTTGCGGTTCGTTGAGGCGGACCACGTGGCCCACCGGCCAGGCGATGACCATCGCCCGCCCCACCACCTCGTCCTCCGAGACGGTGCCGCCGTAGTCGGTGTTCTGATGGGCGCGGGAGTCCGCGGAGTTGGCCCGGTGGTCGCCCATGACCCACAGCCGCCCCTGGGGGACGGTGATGTCGAAGGCCGTGGCGGAGGGTGCGTTGCCGGGGTACAGATACGCCCCCTCCTCCAGGGGAACGCCGTTGACGGTCACCCGGCCCTGCGTGTCACAGCACACGACCCGGTCGCCGCCCACGCCGACGACCCGCTTGATGAGGTCCTTCTCGTTGTCGGACGGCAGCAGACCGATGAAGGTGAGCCCTTCCTTGATCTGCTTGACGACGATCGGGTCCTCCTTCTTGGTCGTCGTCTGCTCGTCGTCCAGCCAGCCGCCGGGGTCCTTGAAGACGACGACGTCCCCGCGCTCGGGCTTCGAGCCGAACCACGGGGTGAACTTGTCGACCAGGACGCGGTCGCCGATCCGGATCGTCTGTTCCATGGAGCCGGACGGGATCACGAAGGCCTGCACGAGGAAGGTCTTCAGCACCAGGGCTATCAGGACGGCGACGCCGACCAGCAGCGGTATCTCCCGGACGGCCGACCGCCTGCGTTTGCGCTTGACCTTGCGCTGGAGCTTGCGCCGCTCCGCGCGCGAGCGGCCGCCGGCCGGGCTGGCGGCGCGCCGGACGCCGGTGGGCAGGAGTTGGTCCGCGGCGGAGGTGGGCACGCCGCGCGGCTTGCCGCGGTTACCCATGGGCGCCCTCCGGGCCGGGCACGCGCGCGTAGGCGCCCGGCCGGGGCAGACGCGTGAGGTGGGCGAAAGGCCAGACGATCCAGTCGGCGCGGCCGATCACCGCGTCGACGGGGATCATGCCGCCGCCCGGTGAGCCCAGGTGGTCCCGGGAGTCGCTGGAGTGGCTGCGATGGTCGCCGAGGACGAACAGGGCGCCGTCCGGCACGACCGCGTCGAAGTCCACCGTTGACGGGCTGTCGCCGGGATACAGGAACGTCGACTCGTCGACCGACCGGCCGTTCACCTGGATCCTCCCCTCCTTGTCGCAGCAGACCACGTGGTCTCCCCCTACACCCACGACGCGCTTGATGTAGTCGGAGTTCCCGAAGTACCCGGTGCCGTCGAACACGATGACGTCGCCGCGGCGCGGCTCGGCACCGAAACGGTACGCCAACTTATTTACGAGAACCCGGTCACCGATCCTCAATCCGTTTTCCATGGATCCGCTGGGAATCTGGAATGGTTGCGCCACGAAAGCGTTGAGGACCAGCAAAAACACCAGGCAGACCAGCAGGGTGAGGCTGATCCGGCCGCCCGGGATCCGCTCCGTGATCCACGCCACCAACGCGAAACGCGACCGGCCCTCCGCGCCCGCTGGTTCAGGGCTGGAGGAGCGGTCGCGCTCCGTCGTCGTTCGAGCTTCGGTGTCCATCGGGGCCAGATGCTATCCGGCCCCTCCATGAACCCCTGAAGGCACTCAGTTGTCGCGCTTCTCCTTGATCTTCGCGGCCTTGCCGCGCAGCTCACGGAGGTAGTACAGCTTCGCGCGACGCACGTCACCGCGGGTGACGAGCTCGATCTTCTCGACGATCGGGGTGTGCACCGGGAACGTGCGCTCGACGCCGACGGAGAAGGAGACCTTGCGGACCGTGAAGGTCTCGCGGACACCGGCGCCCTGGCGGCGGATGACTACGCCCTTGAACTGCTGCACACGGGAGCGGTTGCCCTCGATGACGCGGACGTGGACGTTGACGGTGTCACCCGGGCGGAAGGCCGGGATGTCGCTGCGCAGCGACGCGGCGTCGACATTGTCGAGCAGGTGAGACATTTCGTCTGCTTTCTTCGCTGATGCCACAGGTCATCAACGGAACTAGATGTTCGAGGATTGAGTGCCGTGTGCCCGTCGAGGCGGGCGTCGTGTCCCCCTGCGGCAGGGGCGCACACCGGACGGCGCACAACAGCGACCTATTCTTCCATGCCCTCGGTCCTGCGCCAAAATCGACCGTACGGCGCACCCTCCGGGTCAGGCGACCAGCCCAGGATGGAGAGCATCTCGCGGTCCTTCTTGTCGAAGGTCTTCGGATCGCAGCGCTCGATGAGGTCGGGCCGGTTGGCCGTGGTGCGGCGCAGGGCCTCGTCGCGTCGCCAGCGTGCGATCTTCCCGTGGTGGCCGCTGAGCAGCACCTCGGGGATCTCCCGGCCGCGCCAGGCGGGCGGCTTGGTGTAGACGGGGCCTTCCAGGAGGTTGGCCATGGCGCCGGGGGCGAAGGAGTCGTCGCGGTGCGACTCCGCGTTGCCGAGCACACCGGGCAGCAGCCGCGCCACGGCCTCGGTGACGACGAGGACGGCGGCCTCGCCGCCGGCCAGGACGTAGTCGCCGATGGAGACCTCGTAGACCGGGATCCGGGTGGCGTACTCGTCGATGACCCGCCGGTCGATGCCCTCGTAGCGGGCCGGGGTGAAGATCAGCCAGGGGCGTTCGGAGAGCTCGACCGCCAGTTCCTGGGTGAAGGGACGGCCGCTGGGGGTCGGGACGACGATCGCGGGCGCGTGCGAGCCGCGCTCATAGCCGTCGGCGAGGATCGAGTCGAGGGCGGCGCCCCAGGGGTCGGTCTTCATGACCATGCCGGGCCCGCCGCCGTAGGGGGTGTCGTCGACGGTGTTGTGCCGGTCGTACGTCCACTCCCGCAGGTCGTGCACCCTGACGTCGAGCTGTCCACGCGCGCGTGCCTTGCCGACGAGGGAGACGTTCAGCGGGTCGAGGTACTCGGGGAAGATCGTGACGACGTCGAGGCGCATCACGACCCGCCCTCGCCGGAGCCCTCGGCCGCGTCCCGGGAGGACGCGATCTCTGCCCGGTCGTCGATGAGCCCCGGCGGCGGGTCGATGACCGCCCGCTGCTCCTCAAGGTCGATCTCGATGACGATCGACTCCACGAAGGGGATGAGGACCTCGCTGCCGTCCGCGCGCTCCACGATGAACAGGTCCTGCGAGGGCAGGTGCGAGATCTCGGTGATCCGGCCGACCTCGACGCCTTCCTTGGTGACCACGTCCAGGTCCATCAACTGGTGGTCGTAGTACTCGTCCTCTTCCTCGGGGAGCGCCTCCGGGTCCACCTCGGCGATCAGGAGCGTGTTGCGCAGCGCCTCGGCGGCGTTGCGGTCCTTCACGCCCTCGAAGCGCAGAAGGAGCCGGCCGCTGTGGACGCGTCCGGTCTCGATGGTGAGCGGGCCCGTCGAGGCGGGGTCGGTCATCAGCACGGCGCCGGGCGCGAGCCTCAGCTCCGGCTCGTCGGTGCGAACCTCGACGGTGACCTCGCCCTTGATGCCGTGGGCGCGGCCGATCCGTGCGACTACGAGCTGCACTTCTCAAAGTCTCCTGTCGTAACGACTACGGGCCGGGGACGGCCCAGTAGGCCTTCCCCGGCCCGAGCCGGTGCTGCGAAACGCGTCAGCGGACGTGGTCCACATCGACGAGGTCGACGCGGACGCCCCGGCCGCCGATGGCGCCCACGACGGTGCGCAGAGCGCGCGCGGTGCGGCCGTTGCGGCCGATCACCTTGCCGAGGTCGTCCGGGTGGACCCGGACCTCGAGCACGCGCCCGCGGCGCAGGTTGCGGGAAGCGACCTGCACCTCGTCGGGGTTGTCGACGATGCCCTTCACGAGGTGCTCAAGCGCCTCTTCGAGCATGCTGCTCAGGCCTCGGTCGACTCAGAGGACTCGGCCGCGGCCTCGTCCTTCTTCTCGGCCTTCTTCTTCTGGGTGATGGCCTCACCCTTGCCCGAGTCGTCTCCGCCGAGGGCCTCGAACGACGGGCGAGCCCTCTTCGGCTCGGCGACGAGCAGCGGCGCCGGGGCGGGCTCGCCCTTGAACTTCTGCCAGTCGCCGGTCTTCTTCAGGATGGCGAGCACGGGCTCGGTCGGCTGCGCGCCGACACCCAGCCAGTACGCCACGCGGTCGGCGTCGACCTCCATGACCGACGGGTTGTACGTCGGCTGGTACTTGCCGATCTCCTCGATCGCACGGCCGTCACGACGGGTGCGGGAGTCGGCGACGACGATGCGGTAGTGAGGCGAACGGATCTTGCCCAGACGCTTCAGCTTGATCTTGACTGCCACGGGAGTGGGTTCTCCTGGTTTTGACGTGGTTGGGCACGGCAGATTGCCGCGTGGGGTTGCGGTACCCGAGTGCCCGATGGACGCGTCAGCCGGAGGAGAGAGGGGTCCTGTGCGACTGTCGAGTACAGCTAGCCATTGTGCCACACCACCTGGGCCCCTTCCGGCCACGGGTGGTCGGGGCATGACTGACGGACGCCCGGCGCCCGCGAGGCGCCGTCGACAGGACGACGACGGCTCCCCACGTCACGCTGAACCGGCAGCCACGAGATGCCGGTGCATGAACTGCCCGTGACTAGGCCGCGCCGACGATCTCCGGGATCCGGAACGGCTTGCCGCAGCCCCCGCACACGATCGGCGCCTGGGCCAGGACCGAGGGCACGACCCGTACGTTGCGCCCGCAGTCGCAGACGGCCTTGACCCGGACGCCTCCGCCGGAGGAGCCGTGGCGGGCCGCCGGACCGCGGAACGTGCGGGTGGTGTCGGCTGAGGTGGCCGCCGTGTGGGCCTTGAGGGCCCGCTGGAGACGCTCGATCGTCGGACGGTAGCGACGCTTGGCCTCGGGGTTGAGCGTGACCAGGGAGAAACCGCTGCTCGGGTGGGGTTCCTCGGGGTGGTCCAGGCCCAGCTCCTCAGCGATCGCGAGGAATCTGCGGTTGTGGTAGCGGCCGGCACGGGAGGTGTCGCGGACGCCTCGGGCGGCGGCGATGCCATGGACTGCCTCGTGAAGCAGTCGCTCGAAGGAGAGCTCGTGACCGCAGGCGGACGACGACTCCCCGATCAGGGACTCTGGCGCGGCGAGATCCGGCAGTTCGGGGTGGTACCGCTGAATGTCGGCCCACGCCTCTGCCAGCTCTGCGGCGAGAACTGGTGGTGTCTGTGTCGTGCTCACGTAATGACAACGAGCGGGAGTGCCCCTGTGTTCCTATTCCGGGGCATCCCAAATAATTTGCACGTACCCGTCAGTTGCCACTGATGCGTGGAGACGAGGGCGGGTGCGCTGATCTGCGGAGAAGCCTCACAGCTCATACCAAGCTGGTGCGTAGACCCCCGTACGCCCCGGCGCGTAGACCATGTCCGCGCGCCGGGGCAGGGATGATCCGCAGGGGCGCAAGGGGCGTTTCGGCCGCTCTCGCGGGCGGAGGGCGCTGTCTCAGTAAGCGCGCGCGACGATCGCGACGTTACCGGGAGCGTCCCCGTCGTCCGGCACCGACCCGTCCTCGGCGACCAGACACCGTACGGTCAGCGACCGCTCGGCCAGCCTGGCCTCGCCCTCTTCGCCGAGGGTCGCCCACGGGACGCGCGCCCAACCGCCGGCGACGGCTGCCTCGGCCGCCTCCTCGATCGTCGACACTTCGACCGTGCGGGACTCGCGGCGCTCGCGGGACTGCTTCAGCAGCAGCGCCTGGTCCTCTTCGAGGAGGGCGGGCAGCAGGCCGACGATCGTGTCGATCGCCACCGGCGCCTTCCCGCCCGGGATGCGCCGGGCCAGCATCGCCGTGCCGCTCTCCAGGTCACGGGGCCCGATCTCGATGCGGACGGGCACGCCCTTGAGCTCCCAGTCGACCGCGCGCCGCCCGAAGGGGATGTCGGTGCGGTCGTCGACCCGGACGCGCAGGCCCGCCGCCTTCAGCCGGTCGCCCAGCTCGCGCACCTTGGCCAGAACCGCCTCGTCGCCCTTGATCGCCAGGACGACGACCTGGATGTGCGCCAGCCGCGGCGGCACCCGCAGCCCGTCGTCGTCGCCGTGGGTCATCACCAGGGCGCCGATCATGCGGGTCGTCGAACCCCAGGAGGTCTGCCAGACCAGTTCCTGGGCGCCGTCCTTCGAGAGGTACCGGGTGTTGAAGGCCTTGGCGAAGTTCTGGCCCAGCTCATGGCTGGTGACCATCTGGAGGGCCTTGCCGTCGCCCATCATGCTTTCGAGCGTCAGCGTGTTGATGGCCCCCGCGAAGCGCTCCTTGACCGTCTTGCGGCCGGCGACGAAGTCGATCGCCAGGACGTTCTCCAGGAAGTCGCCGTAGACCTCGCGGTGGATGTGCGCGGCGAAGTCGCGGGCCTCCTCGTAGGTGGCGTGGGCCGTGTGCCCCTCCTGCCACAAGAACTCGGAGGTGCGCAGGAACAGGCGCGGCCGCAGCTCCCAACGGACCACGTTGGCCCACTGGTTGATCAGCAGGGGCAGGTCGCGGTAGCTCTGCACCCACTTGGAGAAGTACTCGTTGATGATGGTCTCGGACGTGGGCCGGACGACCGCCGGCTCCTCCAGTTCCTTGCCGCCGCCGTGCGTGACCACGGCCAACTCGGGCGCGAAACCTTCGACATGGTCCGCCTCGCGCGTGAGGTACGACTGCGGGATCAGCAGCGGGAAGTACGCGTTCTCGGTGCCCGTCTCCTTGATGCGGGCGTCCATCTCCGCCTGCATCCGCTCCCACAGCCCGTAACCGTACGGTCGGATCACCATCGTGCCGCGCACTGGGCCGTTGTCGGCCAGTTCCGCCTTGTTGATCAGATCCTGGTACCAGCGGGGGAAATCGTCTGCCCGAGGGGTGAGAACGGGTGCCTTTGCCATGGCGCGATGGTACGGGCCCAAGTTGCCGGAATGTGAATTCTGGCCACAGGCACAGCAAGTCCACAAGCCGGGCCCCGAGACCCCTGGACGCGGTCGCGTACGGGGAGTTACCTGACATACGGGGGAAGTGCGAGCGCACTGCACGGGGGCCACCTGATCGGTTACTGCGTCGATTCTCGGCGGATTGGGGCGCTTATCCATGACACCTACGCTCGTGCGACAGCACCTGCCGCACGCGGGACCGACGTCCCGCGCGGACCTGGATGCACGCGCGCGTGACTGGTCGGAGATCCAGGAGCGGATGCTGGTACCGCTCTACGAGGCCGTGTACGAGCGACTGGACGTGGGGGCCGGCACCCGGCTCCTCGCCCTCGGCTGCGGCTCCGGGCTCGCCCTGCTGATGGCCGCCGCCAGAGGCGCGGCCGCGCTCACGGGCAGCGAGCCCTCCTCCCCCGAGCGGCTGGCCCTCGCCCGCGAGCGACTGCTGCCGAAGGAACCCGAGGAGCGCGCCGCACGCGCGCGTGCGGGAAGCGACGGCAGCGGCGGCGCCGACATCCGGCTCACCGCCCGCTCGCCGAAGGACGCGGCCGACGCGAAGACGCCCGCGTACGACCTGGTGACCGCCTTCGAGCCGATCGGGTGCCGCGCGGGCGACGCGGACCGGCTCGCCGCCCTGCTCAGCGAGGCGAAGCCGCTCGCCGTGCGCGGCGCGGCCGTGGTGCTGGTCGGCTGGGGCCCTCCGGAGCGCTGTGCCACGTCGGCGGTGCTGCGGGTCGCGGCCAAGCTGGCCGATCCGCTGCGCGGCGGCACGGTCCGGCTGCGTCCGGCCCTGCGCGACGACCTGGAGGAGGTCGCCGGCCGGGCGGGCCTGCGGCCGGACGGATCGGGGCGGGTGGCCTGCCCGTTCGGGTACGCGGACGTGGAGAGCGCCCTCAAGGGCCTGCTGTCCACCGGCCTGTTCGACGCGGCGGTCTCGGCGACGGACCAGGCGCAGGTCGACAAGGAGCTGACGGAGGCACTGCACCCGTACCGCCGGCCGGACGGCACGGTGTGGATGCCGAACGTCTTCCGCTACCTCATCGCCCGCACGCCCTGAGCGCACGCCCCCGGGGTGGGGCTAGGGGGCTTCTGATGGATCTCCGCGGCGTCGCGACGCCCGGCACGCACTCTCGCCGCACCGGGCGAAAGCCCTAGTAGCTCCGCTACGAGGAC